>NZ_JAJKHN010000069.1:0-37720 GCF_020982715.1 Bacteroides sp. 1_1_30 | reverse complement strand
ATAGCGTAGGGCAACGCCCTACGAAAAAGACACACCAGCCACAAGCCCTGAAAGGGCGGAACTGTATACAATTATGCCCTTTCAGGGCGCAAATTCAGATTGACGTTTTTACGTAGGGCGTTGCCCTACGCTATATAATTAAGCCCTTTCAGGGCACTCCGCAAAATTATCATTTAGCGATTTTTCATCAGTCTTCTGTCACCTTTGAAAAGAACCTTTTCCTTTTCATCCGGGTCTGTATCTTTATACTGTTTTTGAGTTTCCTGAAGCAGTTGCATCAGCTCTTTTTGTTTTTCAGCATATTCCGGTTTGCCGAAGACATTGTTCATTTCTCTTGGGTCGGCTTTCATGTCATACATTTCCCATTCATCGATGTCGTTGTAGAAATGAATCAATTTGAAGTCTTGCGTGCGTATACCATAATGACGCTTCACAGAATGTTCTGCAGGGTATTCGTAGTAATGATAATAAGCAGCTTTGCGCCAATCGGCAGGAGTTTTGCCTTCATTCACCAATACGGGTTTCAGAGAGGCTCCTTGAATATCTGATGGAATCTCTATTCCGGCAAAGTCGAGGAATGTAGGAGCAAAGTCCACATTCATGCTGATGGCATTACTGGTACTTCCTGCTTTAATTGCTTTCGGATAACGGATAATAAGCGGCATGCGTTGACATTCTTCATACATAAAGCGTTTGTCAAACCAGCCATGTTCGCCAAGGAAGAAACCTTGGTCGGAGGTGTAGACAATGATTGTGTTGTCCAGTTCACCAATTTTTTCGAGATAATTCAGCAGGCGGCCGATATTTTCGTCTACTGCCAGAACTGTCGCCAGATAATCACGCATATATTGCTGATATTTCCAGCTGATTAATGATTTGCCTTTCAGGTCACCTTTGCGGTATTCGGCAATGCGCCCGGCATATACAGAATCCCATTTATCCTGAACTTCAACAGGCATACGTTTGTATACACTGTAAAGACGGTTGGTGGTATCTTTCAGCATCTCTTCACGAGTCAGCAATTTGAGGTCCCAGTCGTTTGTCAGTGTATGTTCGATAGACATATCCTGTTCACGGGCTGCTCTTCCGCGGCCTTCATAGTCGTCGAACAGATTAGCCGGTTCCGGGAAAGTGGTATTGTTGAATATACCCAGATGGCGGGGAGCAGGCATCCAGTTGCGGTGCGGAGCTTTCTGATGATACATCATGCAGAAAGGTTTGTTCTTGTCGCGACCTTCGAGGAATTCAATGGCTTTATCAGTAATAATATCCGTAGCGTATCCTTTTTCTACAATATGCTTCCCGTTTTCCCAGAAATCAGGATCGTAATAGTCACCTTGTTCGTGTTGGCCGCTAAGGATGCTCCAATGATCGAATCCTTGCGGTTCACTGATAAGATGCCATTTACCAATTATTGCAGTCTGATATCCGGCTTGTTGAAGCAGTTTGGGGAATGTCTGCTGATCTCCGTTGAACGTACTGGCGTTATCGGTAAAACCATTCTCGTGGCTGAACTTACCGGTGAGGATGCAGGCGCGTGAAGGTCCTGAAAGAGCGTTGACAGCATAACAGTTGTCAAAACGGATACCTTCGTTGGCAATCCGGTCCATGTTAGGAGTCTGAATCAAATTTCCTCCGTAACAGGACATTGCTTGAGTGGTATGGTCATCCGTCATCATGAAGATGATGTTCGGTTGTCTGGTCTCTTCTTTCTTTTGATTGCCGCAGGAAGCGAGACTTAGTGCAGCTAGTGGGAGGAGTAGGGCAGAGGGGGTGTAATAGTTTTCCATAATGATGAAGGGGAGTGACTAAAAAGCCGGTTGCATCTCCAATTCCCTTCCTTCCGGAAGGAGGAGAAATTGAGATGCGACCGACTTTTTAGTCAGCTTTATTATAGTTTGTATTTTAATGACTGTTTCTTTCCGTTTACTTTCACTTCTACTTCCAGTCCGTTTTCATCGAACGCTTTGTTCTTGAACTTAGCTGCAAATTTAGGGGCATCTGCGCTTTTCTTAACTGGGTAGATAACTGTGATGTAACGTACAGCTTCTTCGCCGTCTTTCTTCACGTTGAAAGATACATTCATACGTTTGTAACGTTTGCGATAAGCAGTTGAGCACCAACCCGGTTCTTTCTTCATCGACATACCGTCGGGACCGAAACATTGCAGTTTCATGTTGCTGCCGTCTTCAAATTGTGTCAGGAACGTCATGTCTTCGCGGCTGTTGGCAATTTCTCCTTTTGGCATTTGATAGTGAAGATTGATGGAACCTTTGGCGCTACCGATCATTTCGTCTACAATGACAAAGTAAGTGTTGTCAACGAAGAAAACGGAACGACGGTGTTTCAGGTTCTTGTAACTAGGATTTTCGGTCACTAAAGTTTGGATAGCACCTTCCGGTTGCCACAATTTAGTCACAGATTCTGTCGTATCCAAGTTCTTGTTGTTCAGCGTTACTGTGTTGTGAACACAAGTCTGACGGTGCCAGTTGCGTTGTTCCATCACTTCGCCTTCACCGGCATAGACATACGAACCAGAATCCGGGAACAAATTCTTGCCGTTAAACCAAAGTTCAAACGTTCCGTTATCCGGCTGACAATGCCAGAATGCTTTCGGACCAGCTTTTACTACCATTTGCGTAGCATCCATTCCCCATGAGTTACGGAATACAAAGAAACCTGATTTCAAGAATCCTTTAGACATATAATCCGGCAATGCACCTTCTTTACCTTCAGTTGCGAAGTATTTGATAGCCTGGTTTTTGGGGAATAGTTTACTCCATGCTTTGTAGTTTTTCACCATTTCTTTCTTTGTTGTCAACTTAGCATCGCTGAAACATGGATTGGTATAATCAGGGAAAGAAATGTTTGCGTAGAACATAATCATGCTTTCAATGGTATCCAAATAATCTTGAGGGAATTCCTTACGGAATCCGTTGGCATCTGCGATACCTAAAGCTTTACAGAAAATGTTAATAGCTGCCAGATGATAATGTGGGTCGAGTTCGAACTGTCCGCCGTCTTCGTATACCTGTACATGAATTTCACGGTTCAGAATATCGATACCGCTTTTTCTCCATGCCGGAGCATCTTTGAATTCAGGGAAGAAAGCACCGGCGTAGATCATACGTTGAGCTTCAAACAGCAAGTGGTTACCTTGATCGGAATAATTAGCAAGGATATGTATAGCATGTTTGTGATAGTTTACCAGGAATTCTGTCAGGAAGTCCGGAGTGAAAGAAGGAGAAGGGAGGAATAACTGGAACTGTGAAGTCTGGTCTTGCAGACGATTACTAACTTCCAGCGGGCGCCATGCGAAACGTACGTTTTCTATTTCACCTTTGATTTTTCCATCACTTAACAGCTCATATTCTTTTTTGTCCATCTTTACCAACGGATTCTTTTTAATCCAGTCGATATACTGATGTGCCCATTCTTTAGCATATTTCTCGTCACCGGATATGCGATAAGCCTTTCCCATCGGAGTGAACCATTTGTGGCGGTGCAATTGCCAACGGAGTTCATTGTCTTTCACCGGCCAGTATTGCCAGTTGATGTCTTCTCCGTAGTTGTAAGAAGGCTGATAACCTTTATGTACGAAGAATGTATGTTTCAATCCGTCATCTGCCCACTGCTGTTCTTCTTTGCTGATAGTCACTTTGTTCAGATTGATATCCGGAGTTTTTACATTGGTACGTGCACGGTAATAGTCTAATAATGCTTTGGCAGCATCCTCATCTTTACCTTCCTGATGCAAAGCTTTCACTTTTTCCAATCCCGGATAGTCCAGGTTAAGAATTGAAAAGACTTCGCTTTTCAGTTCTTGGGCACTAGCTTTGCCTACAAAACAAGCGATTGCCAGCAGAACGATATACTTTAAAGTTTTATTCATGATATAATTTACGATTTTACGATTTACTATTTACGATTGAGAACACTCTTGCTTTTGTATTATTGGATCACTCTCAACTCTCCATTCTCAACCCTCAACTTCTTCAATTCCATGAATCTCTTCAATGCTTCCAGATAGTAATAGTCAGCATAGTTCAGTGGAGTGTCGATTTCAGAACCGTTGGGCAGTGAGCCGACAGAGTGCATCAGAATGAAACCTTGATTGTCACCCACTTTTGCAAGATATGCGTCGCTTGACAAACTCTTCAGAATCTTTTCCGCATAATCCAGATATTTTTGTCCGTCGGGAACCATTGTGCTTAGTTCGATCAATGCTGAAGCGGTAACAGAAGCGGCAGAAGCGTCACGTGGAGTTTCTTCAGTCACAGGTGCATCATAATCCCAGTAGGGGATAGCATCGTCTGTTTTAACGCGATCCATAATCATATCAGCTACTTTGATAGCGAAGTTCAGGAAAGTACTGTCGTTTGTTTCACGGTAGCAAGCTGTGTAGCCATATACAGCCCATGCTTGACCACGTGCCCATGAAGAATCGTCATTCTTGCCTTGGTGAGTTTGCTTGCGTTCAACAGTTCCGTCGTTGTTGTAGCTTACTACATGCCAGCAAGTATAATCCGGGCGGAAGTGATTGTTCATGGTAGTCATAGCATGCTTGATAGCAATGTCTTTGTATTTATTGTCACCTGTCGCTTTTGCTACATTAAACAGAAGATCGAGGTTCATCATATTGTCGATAATAACCGGGAAGTTCCAGGTTCCGAAATCCCATGAACGGATAGCGCCGATAGAATCGTTGAAACGGCCGCAGAGGTTATCGGCAGTTTCTCTCATCACAGCGGCAATGGTGTCGTTGGGTGAAAGACGTTCTGCGTTGCCATAGCTGCAGTTGACCATGAATCCCAAATCATGCGTACCTTTATAATAGCGTACCGGATTCAGCAGATTTGTATATTGGATGGCTTGAGTTTTCAGTGTATCGTTTCCTGTCAGTTCGTATGCGTACCACAATGAACCGGGGAAGAAACCACTCGTCCAGTCATAAACGTTGCAGAGGCGACGTTTGCCTAGTTGGTCAGCAGCGGGTTGTGCGCGTAGTGAATCTTTGAATGTTAATGAATCTCTTTCCAACTGACGGCAAAGGAAATCCATGTCATAGCCGGTACGGATGGAGCGTGGAAACATTCCCGTACCACTAACCTCTTCAGCAGAAAGTTGTAATTGGGCAGAAGCTACATCCAGTCCTTTTTTTATCCAACTGTAGTCTTCCTTTGGGGTTGTCTGGCACGACGCGAGTGCAATACTAACCGAAGCAAAGAGAACAAGTTTCTTTTTCATGTTATTCATTTTAAGTGATTGTTTTTAGAAGTTTTGTAACTGATGCAAAAGTAGTTTAACTATTTTATTTTTAATGATACAAATGTTGAAAAGGACATTGAAACAGAATTTTGACTATTAGTTTTGTTGAAAAAACTATTAATTTTGTCAAGAATACCCTTTTTAAAGGTATATAAGCCCTGTTTCCTGTCATTTGAATGAAATTTTTTTTCTTTCTCCTATATTAAAATGACTCTTTATTATTTGGTCTTTATATTGGATATTTGCAGTTTGTTTGTATGGACTGGTGATATACGCAACTACAGTTTTGCCTTCCTTCCATTCTATATCTACAGTATACCCTCCTCTTGCTTTTAACCCTTTTATGCTTCCTTCTTTCCATGTAAGAGGCAATGCAGGGAGTAAATGAATATTTTCGTTATGACTTTGCAAAAGCATCTCGGCGATACCGGCAGTTGCTCCGAAGTTACCATCAATCTGGAAGGGGAGGGCATTTAATAAATTACGATATAATCCTCCTTGATTTTCTGCTTTTATTTTAGGATTAACATAATTAATCAAATTGGTTAATGCTTCATAAGATTTTGAAGCATCGTATAAACGTGCCCAAAGAGAAACTTTCCATGCCATACTCCAACCTGTTGTCTTATTACCACGGATATCCAATGATTTTCGTGCAGCATTGAATACATCTGGTGTATCATTTGTAATATCGTGTCCTGGATATAATCCCAAAAGGTGTGATACATGACGATGCTGGGGTTCGTTTTCTTCATACTCTTTATCCCATTCCAATAATTGTCCTTTAGTGCCGATCTGGTATTTTTTTAGTTTATTCCTTTTTTGGATTAGTTCAGAACGGAAATTCATGTCAGTCTGAAGTATTTCTGCTGCTTGAATAGTATTCGAAAATAAAGAACGGATAATGGCTATATCCATTGTACTTCCTTCACAAACGGATGCTGGAGTGTTGTCGGGCATGAGATAAGCATTCTCGGGAGAAGTGCTGACTGGGGTTACTAGTTCTCCTTTGCTGTTTTCAACTAACCATTCAGAACAGAAGGTGGCTGCGCCTTTAAGTATCGGGTAGTACTTTTTCAGGAAATCCACGTCTTTTGTAAATAAATAATGTTCCCATATATGAGTGCATAACCATGGTCCGGACATATTCCAAAAGAACCAATATACGAACCCGTCTGACGGATATGCTTCTCGCCAAATTGATATATTGTGATGAATGGCCCAACCATCCAGTCCATACATATCACGTGCAAGATCTTTTCCTTTGTCTGCAATTTCTTCAATTAGGTTGAATAAAGGCTGATGGCATTCTGATAGGTTAGTGACTTCTGCCGGCCAATAGTTCATTTCCAGATTAATATTTAAGGTATATCCCGAATTCCATGGAGGTAAAATTTTATCATTCCATAAACCTTGCAGATTTAAAGGTTGTCCTTCGCCTCGGGAACCGGCTATCATCAAATAACGTCCAAACTGGAATAGCTGCGTGAGCAATTCCTGATCTTCTTTTTCTTTGAATCTCTTTAATCGTTCGTCTGTGGGCATTTTTTTTTGTTGTTGACTTGCTGGAAGACTAAAAGACACACGGTTGAACAAAGATTGATAGTCAATGATGTGTTTCCTTTTTAATTCTATATAGTTTTCTCCTTTGTAGATTTTTCGATAATTTATGATTTCTTGATGCGGATTCTTTCCTTCTCTACTCGGACTTTTACTTGGTCCGTTATAACTGGTAGCAGCATATAGCATGAGTGTAACTTCACTGCAGTTTCGGGCAGTGACCTGATGATTTGAAATAGATAGTTGCCCGTCTTTATGACTTGGAAGGAGACATGCTTCGAAAAATGTTCCTTTTCCATCCATTTCGTCTCCATAAATAACATGCTTTTTTTGTATGATATGCCCTGTTGCATCAAAATATTCTGGATGCAAGCGTTGAGTGTTGAAGCGTTTCATATGCTCTGTGTCTCTCCGTTGGGCATGTGCAGGTGCCTGTCCTTTCAAGTAAACAACTTGTGAATCGGATTCATTGTTTACAGGATGTGGGGAACTCAAATAGGCAGTAAAACTCAAAACCGGCTTGGAAGCCTTTAAATGTATAATAATAGCTTGTGCCGGATAAGATGCAAAGACTTCTCTGCTTATCTTTACGCCATTCTGTTTATAAAAAGTTGTAACAACTGCGTTTTCCATATCCAGTGAATGGATATAATCTGTCACAGCTTCTTTGGAATCAAAGTCGATATATAAATCTCCGAAAGGTTGATAAGCTTCATTGAGTCTGCCAATCCATTTATTTTGTATGATATCTCCAGCTTCTGTATTTTTCCCCTCATTAAGCAATTGTTGTATATGGGTGAGATCAGGTACTATATTTATGTTTTTAGGGGTTTCTGGTTCTCCGCTATAAAGAGTATTCTCATTGAATTGTATTCTCTCTTTTCGGGGATCTCCAAAAACCATGGCTCCCATTCGTCCGTTTCCTACTGGCAATGCCTCTTCCCATACTTTTGCAGGAGATTTATACCAAAGTGTCAGGTTACTTTGGGCATTAGAAACTGTTATGCAAAGAGATATAGTAAATAATACTATTAGTCTGGTCTTCATAAATTAATTATCAGTTTGGTGTAATAAAAGCGTGTAATTTTCTCCTCGGATAGTAGAAATGGTTATATATGTTTTATTCTTTTCTTTATCTAGGGATACTTTTATTGTTTTTTGAGGACATTCTACATTGTATAGCCCGTTGACAGTCAGTTGTGTATCATAAGGCTTTTCTTGTTGTATAACGTCTTCTTCCGTCAGTAGCCCCATATGTGGACGAGATGCTCTTCTCATATCCGGTTCGCAAATAGAGAGTTTGAATGAATTATTTATTTGTTTTTCCTGTATATAAGCAAGAGGAATATTTACTTGAGAAACTAGTTGATTTTCATACTTCTTCCGTGCATTAAAAAGAGCACCACATGTGATTCCTTGCGTTTTATGGGTAACGATGTGCGCATCATTATCTTGGGCTATTATTTCTATTGGACTATAGTTGGACAATAGTTGACGGGCTAATGCTTTATTTTTGCTTTTAAGTATATAATATTGATATTGTGCTGACTCCGGTGTATTTCCGTGTTCTATGTAAGCTCGCGTATGAGAGCCTTCACAGAGAGTTTGCACTGTTCCTCCTTTTACTGCGTACATAAGTGAGGGATCCGTCAGAATATATCCTTCTGGTATTTTTTCTTCGCTGGTGTTACTGTTGAACGACTGAAACAGAGTAGTGACCGTTTGATATCTTTTATCTTTAGTTTGAATGTCCGAACCTAGGCAAAGCAAAAAATCCTCGAATACAAATACTGATTTGTTGGCACGGAATGATTGATCGTATGTGATATCGTGCATTCTGAAAGAGAACATGGCATTCTTTTCGGAAGCATGTACGCCCGTTAGGAATGTTTCATCTGAGAAGTTACGATGCCCTGAACTTGAACCGCCTTTATCTTGTAATATTTTATCTGGCAGAACTTTGGTCGTAGCTCCCGGAATATAATTCCAGTCGAAGTTAATTTCTTGTGGATTGAAAGATTTGTGTTTGTTTTTTAGGTCAAAATATTCTATCTGACCATATGACAGATAGCGTCCTTTTGTGTTTTCTGTGGCGGAAGATTCGAAATCCCATATATAGCGGCTGAATCCTTTTATGTTGAAATGAAGCAAACTATCTTTGGCAACTAATAGCCCGGAGTAAGGCATAAACAGAGAACCGGCAACGGCTTTCTCTTTGGGAGTAGATATTGATGCCAGTTTGGTTAACAATTCTATTTCACCTATAGTGCTGGTATATGCCAAATTTGAGTTTACATTACGTATATATTTTGTTATGGCTTGTTGGTATTCTTCGGTTTCTATTATTCGTTTAAATGCTGCAGTCAACTCTTTGTCCGGTTCTTTTTTTGATAAAGCTACATAGGCAAATGCGGGTAGTAGTGTTTCCAATATCTGTTGACCATTAGGAAAACGTCCGACAGTTCCGGCTGGTATATTTAGTCCGGCGCAAAAAAAACGGAATGTCAATAATCCTCGTTTTAAATTATATATGCTTGTTTCAGATAGGGCATAAGGAGTATCATGTAGTAAGTAAGCAATTAGTGACCCTGCATACAATGCATGCGGGTAGTAGGCACTGTGATAGGGTCCCCTGTGGTGATAACCGGAGAAGTCAGCTTTGAATGTACCGAAAAAGCCAGGTGCTATGCTTAAAGCATTGTCCATATAGTTTTTAAAAGCTGTTAGTGCGACTTGCTGTTCTTGTTTGTCTTTTACTGATAATGCATATATAAGTTTAGGAATGGCTAGTGCGCGTAAATTATCTGCTACTTCTCCTGCATGTTCAGGAGTTTGATAACAGATGCCGAACATTGTAAACCAATATAGTGCCTGGAGTTCGCGTTCGAATATATCATGAGGAAGCTGTTCTTTTAATAAAAAGAATGAGTGGAAATAGCCAGAACTACGGAGTTTCTCAAAACACAATGTTCCCATTCCGCTACCATCTGCCCATCCTTGGTCATTGAACCAGTCGTAAATGTAAAGGACTTTTTTCAAGCTTTGCTCGTTATTGTTTTTGCGATAGTCTAAAGACAGAGGGAGCAATATTTTTTCATTGACGGTTTTGAATTTAGTGGTCGGTTGTCCTTCTATTATATCGGGAGCACTCATTGGAAATAGTGGTTCTCCTTTAGGTGTATTATCTTTGTTATATTGTATTTTTATTTTTTCAGCAGCCGTCAGCCCGTTGTGGATAAAAATATTTTCATTATCTTTTCTTATTATTTCCCATTTTCCGGTTGCTTGTTGATTGCTTCCAAGGTACCATGCAGTCAATCTGTCTGTGATGTTTTTTATCTGTATGTCGGTGGCGGAAATAACTTTATCAGTTTGTGGTTTGGTATTTCTGTATCCGATAAAATCGGGAATCAGACTATGATCTGTTCGGTTTACTTTATATTGTGCATCCGACATGTTTTGCCATGAAACTCTCGGAGTAAATTCTAGTAAGTCAATGTATGTGACTCCTTTGGAAGTATGTTGAGGAAAGTGTAGTTCCACAGTGCTGATAGTACTTTTTGCCGACATATTCATGTCATTTTGAAATTTAGCCCAAATGCATCTCCATCCTTTGAAATTGAGTAAAAAGGGAAGTTGGCATACCTCTTTTCCTTTGCTATCTTTAAAAAAGAAAATCATGGGTTCTTCTGTTGGAGACTCATTGTAAATCCACGTGCTGATACCACCATTTCTAGATTTGCAAGCTTCTGATAGTCCGTTTGGTGTGGTTAGAGTGAGAACGGCTCCTTGTTCCCATTTGATTTGTAGCGATTGCTTACCTGCTTTATACTTGTCTCCTGTAGCATTAATGGCTCCTTTATCTATTTTCCAATTGTCAGGTACTTTACTATTCTCGAATGAATAAGTTTGCGGGAATACGGATGTGGTGGTGAGGAATGTTAGGAGAAGAGCGAGGATTCGTGTATTCTTTATCATGATATATAAGCTTTAGGATAATAAAAGCGTTTCAATAAGAAAAATCTTTTATTGAAACGCTTTTATATTATTTTATTTTAGTTATTTCCATCCTAGATTCTGCTCAAACTGAGTACATATATCCATTTCTTGTTGTGGTATCGGCAGCAATTCGTTTTTATTCTTCTTTGTATAATCAACGCAGACATAGAATCCGTCTCCACCGCTATACCAGTTTACTAAGTCTTGAGCTGTTTGTCTGATACTTTCGTAATAGATTCCCCAGCGAACCAAATCTTGGCGACGGTGCCCTTCGAATGCCAGTTCATATGCACGTTCATTGCGTACAGTCGATTGGAAATCTTCGTAAGACATACCAGTGGATAAGTCTGAGTTTTTGTTATCAGTTTCTACCGGAAGCCCGAATCCACGTCTGCGTACCATATTGATAGCTCTGTAGGCCTCGTCTGTCGGTCCTTGTTTCCATTCATTCAAAGCTTCTGCATACAAAAGCAGTACATCAGCATAACGTAATATATACCAGTTAATATTAGAAAGGTTGGCATCAATAAGATAATTAGCGCTACTTACATAATCTTCGGTGTCCCATTTTCTAGGACATACATTATCAATATATGATTTTTTTAATCCATCTTTTGCGTCATCCAAAATAGCATCTTCAATATTACCACTACTATTGATTACAATTTTTACTCCATTTTCACCAGTATCGGTAGCTTTGCCATATTTGTAATCGGCAAAAGATAGTCCCCATCTTCTATCGCTTTGGCGGTCTTTCCAGTCACGCAGGAAGGTAGGTATAACGCGCCAGTTACCTGCATTTCGGACACTTCTGATTCCACTAGCTTGTACTCCATTCCATTTACCGATACGTCCGCAAGGGTCGTTAGCAGATACTCCTGTTACTGTCGGAGCATAGAAACTTACTTCAATTAGACTTTCAGCTTCGTCCCAAATGCCGTTACAAGTGTTTTTCCATAATTGTTCGTAATCATTAAGCAAATGATGTTTGCCGGATTCAACCAAAATTTTAGCGGTTTTTGCAGCGTCTTCCCATTTACTAGTATCATGAACTGGATAACCTGCCCAAGTGGCATATACTTTACTTAACAAACCGAGAGCTGCCCCTTTGGAGAAACGGAAGCTATTATCCGTACGTATATTGTCATCTATGGCGTATGGTAAATTCTCAATGGCATATTTCAAATCTGTTTCTATAAACTTATATACATCTACTGGATCTGCTTGGGTGAAAGTAGATGGATGTAGATGTGACTGGGCTGTGTTGGTAATTAGTGCTACATTACCAAACCAACGTACTAATTCAAAATAGTACAACGCACGAAGGCAGCGTGCTTCAGCCATGTAGATGGCAGCCGGTTTATAATTTTTTTCATCATAATCACCTATTCTTTGTTGTAGTGTCTCGATGAAGTTGTTTGCGTCATAAATGGCACTATACAAATTAGCCCAAGTAGTTGCTATTTCGGTTTGAGAGCTGGTATAAGCATTTGAGGGAATAAGGCGAAGACCGTCAGTACTATTCCCTTGCACTTTTGCAATGTCACTGGGGATTGTGAAATACATTGATAAATGGAAACCATATATGCCATCTTTTACCATATTGCGATATACACCCAAAAGAACATTTTCGGCTTCCTTCGCATTTTTCATATAGTTTGTTTTTTCAATTTCTGTATAACTGGTTTCATCCAGTGAGCAAGATGAAACAGTAATAGCACAAGCTAATGTGTATAAATAGTATTTAAAATTTTTCATTGTCTTTTTTGTTTAGAATTGAACTTCTACACCAAATGTAAATACTCTGCTCTTGGGATATGCTCCCCAATCGAATCCCGGCATAAGCGGACTGCTTTTCATATTTACTTCCGGGTCGTAACCGCTATATTTGGTAAAACAGAATAAATTTTGAGCTGTACCGTATACACGTAAGCGGTTTATGTACGCTTTTCTTGTCCATTTCTTGGGGAGGGTATATCCTAATGTTATATTTTTCAGACGTAGGAATGAACCGTCTTCAATAAAGCGTGAATATAATTCATATTTGACATATCCTTTAGCAGAAGGTACGCGATTTGAAGCATGTGTCGGAGTCCATCGGTCAGCAACTTCTACCAGTTGATTGCTACGTTCGTCTTGCGATTGTGTATTGAACATACGTGTTGCATTATAAATGTCATTGCCGTATTGGAATTGGAACATGAAACTGAAATCGATGTTTTTGTAATTGAAAGTATTGGTAATACCACCATACCAGTCAGGCTGTCCGTTTCCGATAGTCGTACGATCATCAGGAGTAATAACACCATCCCCGTCCATATCTTTATATTTCACCATACCGGGTACCACTGTTTTTCCTGCGTGGGTACTGATATCTGCTATCCCAGGTTTTAATTGCATCGTTCCATTAGGAAGCATGTTGAAATCAGAAGTTTGATAAACGCCGTCAAAAACATAACCGTACATTTGTCCGAGAGAAGAACCTACGATTGAAATATAGTCATTTCCATTAAAATTACTATTGAATTTTGTTGCTGACTGTACGTAAGATGTTCCGCTTTGCAATTCTTTCAAGGTGTTTTTGATAAATGAAATATTAAAATCTGTTTGCCATGAGAAGTGGCGGGTTTTGATATTAGTAGAATTAATATTTAACTCAATACCTTTATTCTGAATTTTACCAATATTTTGCCATTGGGAATTGAATCCTGTTACATAAGCTAATTTTTGTTCGAGCAACAGATCTTTAGTATTTTTTATGAAGAAGTCTGCTGTAAAATTCAGACGATTTTGAAAAAGACCAAGATCGATACCTAAATTGGCAGTGGTGGAACCCTCCCATTTTAAATCTTTATTAGCCAGTTGTTTAGGACTTAAAACTGTGGCAAGTTGTTGACCGAGTCCATATTTACTGGATGTATATAAGTCCATAGACAGATAATTTGTGATACGGTCATTTCCTACTGTACCCCATCCCAAACGAAGTTTTAAATTTGATATTGGAGTAATATCTTTCATGAACTGTTCTTCTGATATGCGCCATGCAGCGGAGAATGACGGGAAATATCCCCATTTGTTCTTTGCTGAGAATACAGTGGAACCGTCCGAACGAATAGTTGCAGTGAATAAATAACGATTGTCAAAATTATAATTACCTCGTGCAAAGAAAGACAATTGTCTTTTATCACTTCTTGATGTAGATACACTACTGGGGGTAGCACCGATTCCTAAATTGTCATTTCCTAAATTTGCAAATGGGAAATCCTTTGCTTGACCGTAAAGTAGTTCGGAACTTCTAAATACGAATTCATGTCCTAACATTACGTCAAATGAATTTTTCTTGTTGATTTTCTTTTTGTAAGTTAATGTATTACTACTCTGCCAACGTAATTCTTTTTGCATTTGTGTGGAACCATATACGCCACCGCTTCGGTAAGCTTGGCTTGATTCTTCGCCATAGAAAAGGTCTCTTCTTGTATTAGTCGTATTGTAAGTGGCTGCAGCTTTAAATGTAAGATCCTTCATTAATTTTATGGTTAATGAAGCATTAATACCCCATAGTTCAGATTGTCTTCTATCTTTTACAGCTTCCGCTTGTTTGATAGGATTAATTTGTGAATAAGTGGCATTTTCGCTCAATTCTAATGGATCGAAAACAGAATTTAAAAGTTCTTCATTGGTCACGCTATTACCACCGGTAGGGCGGAAACGCAGTATGTTGGAGAGCATATTTAATGTTCCCCCAGTTCCAGAGGTACCGATACCTTCTTTCACCGTGTTAGCATAGTTGACGGTGGCATCGAAAGTGATGGACTTATTGATTTTTTGATTGATACGTAATTTACCGGTATTTTTCTTGTAACCACTGTTTCTAAAGATACCATTTTCATCAAAATGTGAAAAAGAAGCGGCATATTTAGTCTCTTTGGTACCACCACTGATACTGAAATCATGATTTTGAGACCAAGTCGGTTTGAATGATTCACCTTGCCAATCAATACCAGGATCGTTCAAATAATCTTCCAAGGTTTGGTGACGATAGGGAACGCCCTCTGTGTCATTACCTTCTTGATAGTAAGTTGTCCCATATTTAGATGGATTGAGTTCTACTTGCAATGCCGCAAACTCATAGCTGTTTAGCATATCTAGTTTCTTTGGGATATTACGGTAAGTTGCAGAACCATTGTAAGTGATAACAGGTTTTCCTTCTTTTCCTGATTTGGTGGTAACTAGAATTACACCATTGGCAGCGCGTGCACCGTAGATGGCAGAAGCAGAGGCATCTTTGAGTACTTGTACTGATTCAATATCCGAGTTGGCAATGTGGTCAATGCCACCAACCTCAAATCCATCCACAATATAAAGTGGAGAGGAGTCACCGTTTACTGTGCCGACACCACGAATTTTGATATCGAAACCAGAGCCTGGAGTACCATCAGATTGAGTAATTTGTACACCGGCAATCTGCCCTCCAAGAGCCTCAACCACAGAACCTGTCTTGAAGCTTTCGATAGATTTGGCTGCAACAGAAGATACAGAACCGGTTAGGTCGCTTTTCTTCATACTACCGTAGCCGACTACTACAACCTCGTCCAACATTGCATTATCCGGTTCCAACTTAATATTCAGGTTTCTTTGATTTTTGATTTTGATTTCCTGATTTTTATAACCGATATAACTGATAATTAATGTTGCATTATTATTGGCTTTAATAGAAAATTTTCCATCAAAGTCTGTTACAACTCCTTTTTGAGTATTTTTAACTTGGACTGTCGCTCCAATTAGTGGAGTCTCTGTTTCATCAATAACTACACCGTTGACTGTGATTTCTTGTCCAAATGTAGTAATTGCAATCAGGAGAGCCAAGAGGGTGAGATACCCTCTTTTGCTCAATGTGTTTACTATAAATTTATATGTATTCATTATATGAATGTTTTTGTTATTAGAATTTAGTGTCGAACCAAATAGCTATAGGGAATATTTGGTTTCCATTGCTAACATTTTTAGAATTTCCATCTTTTACAAATGTTATCTGTCCAATCATTACTCCATTAGCATAGCCTTTTTCATCTTGCCATTTATTGGGGTTAATGGTGATGGCACAATTCTTAGATGCATCTACATAACCTAATTTTTTTGCCATACTGGATGTGTCATCATAATATGATAACGGCCATTTTTGTCCGTAATTAGGAGTCTTAGGATCATAATATGAATTCCATAGTTTGTTCATGAACGATGATGCTTTACTCGGTTGTCCGTTAATATGTTCTTTAGGTCCGTTGATATTATAGTAATTGAACGTTCTTCGGTAATCAGCTATAAATAAATTAGGTTCTACGCCGGATATTGCAGGGCTAGCAGATGTTCCACCTGTACGCGGATTTACTTGGAATACAAAGGGGGTATAATTTACGGTTACTCCATCTACAGCACCTGCACAATGAATAAATACCGGAACTATCATTGTGATTTCGCCGGGTGTTCCTTTTCCGGTTGTTGCAGTTATTAGCAACATGAAGACTTTACCGTTAACCCAACCTCCATTGAAAGTAATTTTGCCGTTATTATCAATTTCTGCATAGGGCATTTCTGTCGTTTCATCTTTGCCCATAGTAGATTCTTTAATTGCCCAGTTAACCTCTGTGCCTTCTGGTATGTCCGAATCTGCAACGGAAATAGATAATTTAGATAGCTCATCCTTGGTTGTTACTCTATATTGACTTGCATAATTTCTTGCAGGAGATAAAGTCAAATTGTTTCCCCAATGTATGTATGTGAAATAGTATGGGTTTTTTTGTATGTTTAATTTAAAAGAAGTCTGTAGCTCACTTTTATTGTTTTTAGCTAATACAGTGATTGTATGTTCTCCTATAGGAATGTTGTTTCCTTTTTTAGCAGATATAGTTCCTGTAGTAGGATCGATATTCAGGTCGCTTAATTGGGCACCAAGATTGACAAATGAGTATGTTACTTCACCACCTATTATTTTATTGACGGGATGCTCAAAAGCTGTAGCTTGGATGATATTTTCTGTATCATTATAATTAAATTCGGAAATAGGTGCAATATACTCAACTATGTTTATTGTATATACATTATCAAAATCTTTGCTTCCATATTGGTTTGAAGCTGTAATTGATACATTGCAAGTTGTTCCAATTTCTAGTTTATTATCAGTTGCTAATGTGATAATTCCGGTTGTAGGCTCAATACTAATCATCGAAGTCTGAGGTGTCGTAGATTTGATAGAATAAACCAATCCATCTGTAGAACCGATAAATGTGGGGGCAGTTGATACATTTTGGGTGTTTTCTTCTGCTTTAATGGAATTGGGAGTATAAGTTAAAGATAATGGTTGAGATGTTATATCAATTTCAACCGCATTTTCAAAAATGCCTTCTTCCGCTTCTTCATCCACAATAGCAGTAGTAAGTTTTAAGTCAAGTACATATTTTCCCGGTGTAATATCGGATTTCCCTTTTGTAATGGAAATTATTCCGTCATTTGAGATTTTGAAAAAGTCATATTTTTCTATTAATTCTCCATTTTTGCGTACGTTAGTGATAATATATTTATTGATTGATATATGCTCTCCATTGGTTGTAACTTGTGCTGTTGGTAGCTCTACCGTGCTTTCACTATTAATAATGTCACCAAAGTCAACTTTTATTTTATTAGGCTCAACATAGATTCCTTCAGGGATAGCCCTCATCATATTGACAGATACAATATCTTTGAATTCATAAAAACTTCCATTGGAACGGCAGGATATGCTTAGAGCATATAAACCGACAGCAAGGTCTTTAGTGTCGGATATAGAAATAGCTCCTGTATTGGTTTCTATTTGGAAGCAATTAGTATCATATACTTCTCCATTAAGAGTAACGCGGGTAATTGCAAAATCAGACGGAGTGCCTCCGATATATGTCGGTCCGGACATATTAAAATTCATTGAAGGACCTATGTCGGTTACTCCGGCATAGAAAATTGCAAACTTTGTAGAGTCAGTTGTCTCAGGGTCTGTACACGAAACGCCCGATACACATAACCCTATCGTCATTAAGATTGCAAAGAATCTTGAAGTCAGGTTTTGTAAATTAGATTTCATTGTTCTTAGATATATTTATTAATTATAATGTATAGGATAACTCATACTTTTCTTCACCAATGTTCACTTCTACAGAAGCGCCGTTTGGATGGAACGTGCCGGCGTTCTCTTCAGTATTATCAGTGAACTTAGCGTTTATATTTAGCTTTTCAAGGTCAGCTTCTTTCTCAAATGGATAAATAACTGTGATGAAACGTGCGGCCCCGTTTGCTGGTTTTGTGATATTTACTTGGTAAAATCTACGTTGATGAGTCTTTTCGCCAAGTTTTTCGGAAACATAGGCCGTATTGTTTTCTGCGGCATATCCTTCGGTAGTTTCAACAAATGTTTTGAATAACATATTGTTGTTATCTGCAAAGATGGTGTGAGCTCCATATTGATAGCTAGCACTCTCGTCGTCAATGATAACATCATTTTTACTAGGACACAGTTTGAAGTTGAGGTTGACCGTAGGAGTAGAGCCTGTTCCATATCCTTCGTCTACAAGTATAAATATTTTTTTATCTCTTATGAAAAATATGGCACGGCGGTGAGTCAGATCGCTGTATGATTGGTTTTCAGTGACGAGAATGTCCATATTATTTTTACTTTCTTGCAATAGCAATCGTCCGTTCATATAGTTTTTAGCTATATCTTTTTTATTTCTTGTCATTGTGTTATGCATGGCTGTAGCTGCAAATGCTGCACGGTCAGCATTGCTTGAGCTTGTGCCACCGTAGGAGTACACGCCAGCATCTGGGCAGAAATTGCGTCCTTTGTGATATAATCCGAATGTGCCGTTATCTGGTTGGCA
Organism: Bacteroides sp. 1_1_30; assembly: GCF_020982715.1. NCBI lineage: Bacteria > Pseudomonadati > Bacteroidota > Bacteroidia > Bacteroidales > Bacteroidaceae > Bacteroides > Bacteroides sp. 1_1_30. Next base: position 18,989 of record NZ_JAJKHN010000069.1, on the reverse strand, counting down.
ATGCCATTTGTTATCTGTATTTTTATTGTTTTTCAGAATCATCATTGTGGCATCTTTTTCCCATCCGCTACGTAGCATATAATAACCTGCGGCATCGTAAACTTGAACCAACTTTGCTGGCTTTGTCCCCTGATTTCCTTCCGTTGCCATCCATCGTATTTCTTCATCTTCGGGGAACATTTCCATATACTTCTTCAGATTTTTCAATATGACGCTTTTACTGTATGAGCTGGAACGTGTATCATTGAAATTGTCAATTGTGTAATTGGGATAAATAATATCCATGACAAATCGAGATGCTTTTTTCAACAATTCTATATAATTGGAGGGGAATAAGTCCAGTTTGTTGTTGAGCATGGCTAATTTATAGATATTGTAGAACCCGTCAACTACTCCTATATGATAAGAAGGATCTAATTCAACTTGCACTCCATCTGCCAAGAACTGTGCTGTTACTTGTTCGCTGATTTTTTGTGAGCCTTCCGTTAACCATTCGGCTGAATTCTTAAATTCAGGCATTAGCATACCTGCTGTGGTGACGGCTTGTACCTGAGTTACGTAGATATTGCTGCCATCAGTAAAGTAATTTTTACGGGTACATTCTACTTCATCAGCGAATGCAGTCAGAAAAATAGAAAGCCATTCGGGAGTAAAATTGATCGACTGGATGAAATAAGGTAAAATGTCTATTTGTGACAATACTCTTTCGGCTGGTTGAAGTCCATACCATTGTACATTGTCTTTGTTAACAATATCTTCTTCGGGGCATGGAAATGTTTTCAGCCAATCGCTGTAAACATCCATCCATGACTGAAAGTATTTTTCATCTTGTTTCACTCTGTATGCTTTTGCTTGCGGAAGCATCCATTGATGACGATGTTTTTGTGACTTGAACTCTTGATCTGTAATTTCGGCAGGGACAAAATCCCAGTCTATTTTTCCATCCTTTTTAAAAGAATAATAGATTTCATTTCCGGAGGCATCAACTGATTCTTTGAAATTACGTACATAAAAACGAAAATCTAATGCTTGGTCTGCAATATTTTGTTCTGAAGCGGTAATAGTCGGGTTGATTAAGTTTATATTCGGATTATTGATGTCAGACCTGTTTCGATAGTATTTAAGTAGCTCATGTGCTGCATAATAATACTCCTTTGCTTCATAATGTGATTTCACCTTTTCCAATCCGGGATAGTCTAGGTTGATAACCTCAAAGAGCCTTGCGTTTAGTACGTCGTTAGGCTTATTATTAGGAAGCAGTTCAATGTTTGTACTATCTCCTGTGGAAAGGATTTCGTCATCATCTGTGCATCCTGTAAATGCAATCAGTGAGAACGCGCAAATAAAGAAGATGTTCTTCATACTTTATTAGGTTTTAATTATTAAAAGTTATATTTTACTGTTTGCAAATGTAGTCTGTTTATTTATTATGATTAGGCTGTGTTGTTTAAGCTTTGTTCAAAAATGATTTTTTTGATATTAAATTTGTAGAATCATATATTACTTCTGTTTAAAAAGTCTGTTATAACTCTGATAACAGGCTTATTATGTGCCATAATGTAATTTATACCTATTATACTTACAAAATAGCTTTTGTACATTTTTAGATGTCTTATTGGATGATTTTTAGTCCAAAATAGTTTTTGGAAGTATGGGGAATCGGGGAGATAATAAACTCCGGTTCTTCTCCTTTTGGGGAAATGAACACCTCTTCTCCTTTCTTTAAATCAATCTGGTAAGTATTGTTTTCGAGTGGCTGTATTGTGAAGTCTCTTTCTCCTTTAAAGATAGGATTAACTATATCAGTCGTTATAATACAAGGCTCCCCTGCCAGGCTTTTTATATGGATAAATTGTGTCTTTCCCTTTTTTCTGCTGGCAGATACTTTGAACGCCCCTTCTGTACGCAGGCCGGAATATGTTATGTCTTTCCATGCATCTGGAATAGCCGGGAAAATACGGATTTTCCCACCCCAACTTTGTAATAGCATGTCGTGAATACTTTGAGCACCGGATAGGGGTGTCTCAATAACTGGACCGCTTTCCTTGTACATGGTAGTAGTGCTAAGGAATTTGCCGAATAATTTGTTCAAATAAGATAATGCGTCATTTCCTTTTCCAATAGCAGAAGATATAGAAGAAGCACCTGTACATGAGTAGCCCAAGAGCGCTTTGGGTTTGCTTTGCCAAAAAGCGAGTGATTTCTCAATCGTTTCAATATCGCCTGGCTGTTCTTTATTGATAAGATATAGGGGATAGATGGCAAGTAAGTGTGAATAATGCCTGTGCGAGAAAGCATATGGCATGTCCTTCCCAATAAGCAATCCTTTTTCATCCATAGGGTAAGGAGTGAGATTCTGAAGAACATCTTTCCAAGTTTCAGCCAATGGGTCCTGAATATTCAGGCGTTGGGCTGATTCCAGTAATGTTTGGCATCCCCAACGTAAGAGTGCAAGGTCAAAATTACAATCTTCCGTAGTGTCATACTCGGGAGAATAGGTTGCCGGAAGATGAAGTTTTCCATCTTCTCCTTTTTTAAGAAAATGCAGGTAGTAGTTGATTGACTCTTTCAATAAAGGGAATAATTTGTTTCGTAGAATATCATCGTCCATTTTATGGCGATAAATAAGCCAGAGGTTATGGCAAGCCCATGGTAACAGACCTACCTGCGCTTTACCTTTTCCGGGAATACCGACCTCTGTAGTCATACATTCCAAATTGGAAGCGACTCCTATTCCTAATGAATTGTGGCGATAGGTCGGATTAATATTGAGACGTAACTGGTCTATATGATTGTAAAGTGCATTTTCTAAAGAGGTTGCGAGATCTAAATGGTCGGAAGCGTTCAGTGCCCAGTAGGTGAGTTGTACATTGAGATTCCACCAGGCATTTGGCCAGGGAGTTTCAGTCAGCCACGGACCTGTATTGTCTATTAGGGCACGGTCACCACGGGTGGCAGATGCTAGTTTGTACATTTGAATCCAATAAAAGTTTTCTTTTTGTGCTTCCGGCAATGTAATGAAACTGCTAGGATAAAAAGAGTTCCACCATTTACGATGTGTCCTTTGCATGGATGGATAGCCTTCACGTATAGCTTTTCGGATTTCTGTTTTACATATTTCACCCGAATTGTTTTGAGGATATGTATGTGTGAGGTTTATCCACAAAGTGCGCTCTTTTTTAGTCGAATGAGTTTCTTTCCAGCCTACTGTTGTCTCACCGCCTGCCGATAACTTCTGGATTGATAAATTGATATCTCCTTTTCGGTTGATTACCGGTGCAGGGTTGAGTGCATAGTCTTTAGGGATTTTATTGGTTTGTCCCCGTCTTTTAAAGAGCAGATAGCGTGGGCTGTTAGCTTCTGCGGCTACCCATTCCCATTTGAAGTCGTGTTCTTCCCCTTCTGTTGTTGCTTTTATTGCTATTACCATATCATTAGCATGAACAAAGGTTTGTAGATGGATAATACCTTTGGTGGTGATAATATCTGTTGATGCTTCGGCATTCCAAAGGTCAAGGCGCATTTTGCCGCTGATAATTTCTCCTTTAGGATGTAGGGCAAAGTATCCGGTAAGTAGTCGGGGAATTCCGAATACATCTCTTTGGACGCGGTGGTCATGTACATCACAATTGCCGGTTTCCAGACGCAAGTAATTTTTTCCGGGTTCTTTATAAATCATTAATCCTAATCTGCCATTACCAAGATAAGCCGATTCGTACCAATATTCAGGCAGTTTTTCCCATACCATATCTTGGCGGCTCATAAATTCAGGCCAATTAATATTTTGTTTAAGACTGATTGGCTGGGAATTAATTGATACAATACAGATAAAAGTAAAAATCACATAAGTGTAAAGTCTGTTTTTATTATTCATGGTATGACTTTGTTTGGGAGAATTTGATAATTATTATATGTTCTTTATGCAAATATATGGGAGAAAGTTGCCTTGTTGTTATTAGTTTTATTGAATAGTATATCAATTTTGTGTAATGATTCTGCTTGAAACCGATTTCTTTCCCTAAATGATGCAGAAGTATTAATGACTTCAACTAATTGAATTAGATAACTTATACTATCTTTTTAGTGATTTCATTTTAATTGAGATAATCGGTACTATAATCTATTAATGATAAAAAATAGATGATGATTGTTGGTAATGTTTTGATAATCAGTGATTATTTGGAAGGTGTCTTTAGGCTGATTATAAATCTTTTGTATATCATAATGTAAACACTTTATCTTGGTCAATTCATAAAATGAGTAAAACTGTGCGGGAATGAGCTGAATGAACCCAGTCGGAAGATTATATATGATTGTTCGAGAATATCGTGTAGCGTTCCACTGTCTTAGGATCGGGGTCACATAATTAGCCTCTTTTATTTAAGAACAAATTTCAAGCTTTTTTTCTTCAAATCCCTAAATATCATGATTTTTATGGATTCTATTCCGTAAAAATCATGATATTTAGGGATTTGCGTTGTTGTTTATTTATCCCTTTGCCTTCTTAATATACTCCGTAGGCAAGCATCCGAAATACTTTTTGAAACTCGTAGCAAAGTAAGACGGTGTATTGAATCCTACCATTGTGCTGACTTCTGCTATTGTATAACGGCCATCCTTCAGTAGTTTTGCCGCTTCATTGAAACGAATCTTGCGTATAAAGTCGATAGTCGATTCACCTGTGATAGCTTTCAATTTGAGGTGCAGATTAGAACGGCTCATATTCATTTCTCTGGCGAACTCGTCGGTAGAGAATTCAATATTATCCATATTCTTTTCTACGATGGCAACGGCACGTTTCAATAAAGCTTCATCCATGGCGTTGAACGTAATCTTTTCCGGTTCCACTTCCAGAGATTTGGAATACCGTTCAAGCATACGCCTGCGGGTACGCATCATATTCTGTATCTTCGTAGTCAGGATAGCCAGTGAGAACGGTTTCGGGATATAATCATCTGCTCCCATTTGCAGACCTTCCATCTGATCTTTGGTTTCGCTTTTGGCAGACAGGATAATCACAGGAATGTGACAGGTACGAATATTCTGCTTCACATTCTTGCATAGCTTGATACCATCCATCACAGGCATCATGACATCAGTCACAATAATGTCCACTTCATTCTCTTTCAGCTTTTCCAGGGCTTCTTCACCATTTCCAGCTTCCAGTGTATTGAAAAGTTCGGCAAGTCCGCTACTTAGATAATGGCGGATTTCATTATTGTCTTCTACGATAAGAATCGTACCACGTTTCTTGTCACCGGTTTCGATCGTTTCGTTTTCTACTTTTTCCGTATCAATGAAATACATCTCTTTCGAGTTGGTAGAATAAACTTGGTCCTCCTCATTTTTAGCGTCATTAGAAGCTAATTCGGAAGATTTGTAGATGTTTATATCCTGTGGCAGATAAACAGAGAAAGTACTGCCTTTGCCTTCTTCACTGTCTAACTCAATACGTCCGTGATGCAGTTCCACCAAACGTTGTACCAATGACAGTCCGATACCACTTCCTACGTGCTCACTCTCTATCTGATAGAAACGTTCGAATATTTTCCCCTGCTTGTTGATAGGAATACCAATACCGGTGTCACTAACTTGCAGTACCAGCCAATTGTTTTCCTCTTTCAACGTAACAGTAATGCTTTGCCCGCTTTCTGTATATTTGAAAGCATTTGAAAGCAGGTTATTAACGATCAGTTCCAGATAATTCGGATCGAAAAGTTCCTCTTTTTCTTCCAGTTCGGAGTGGAGAGTATAAGTAATCTTCTTGTGGCGTGCCAGTTTATCGTAGAACAAGAAATTATCCTGTATCAGTTGATGCGCATTCTCTTTCTTTACTTTCAGCTCGAAAACTCCCAATTCGGCACGGCGATAATCCATCAACTGGTTGACAAGATGCAACAGACGATTGGCGTTGCGTTGGATATATTCCAGTTGGTTACGAGTCCAGCGATCACTAATCTTATTGATTATTTCTTGTAAAGGAGCTAAGATGAGAGTTAACGGCGTGCGAAGCTCGTGCGAAATATTGATGAAGAAACGCATCTTCATCTGGTTGATTTCTTCTTGATGCTCCTTGTCCCTGCGTTCAAGTTCCAGTTCCGCTTCCATACTCTTACGCATCCAGAAGAAGCGGAAGACGAAAGTGATAAACCCGATAAAAGTGGCGAGGAAAATCATGATTGCCCACCAGGTCTTGTACCAGATAGGGAGAACTATGATTTCCAACATTGTAGGTACAGTATTCCATTTTCCGTCACTATTGGCAGCTTTTACCAAAAAGTGATAAGTGCCTTGTGGCAGGTTGGAGTAGGAGACAGTACGTTTATCTGTCAGATAATACCACTCTTTGTCATATCCTTCCAGTTTATAAGCGAAAGTGTTATGTTGTCCGGAAATATAATTGGATACTACAAATTCAATCGTGAAAGCAGTTTGCCATGATTTCAGGGTGATACTTTCTGTTTCATTGATATTTTTAGTCAGGATACCAGTTTCATCATCCGGACGAACTGTCTTGTTAAACAGTTGAAGTTTAGTGATAACTACCGGAGGCGTATAAGGGTTATCCAGCAACAGTTCCGGGCGGAAAGTAGTGATCCCGTTGATACCCCCGAAATACATTTGACCGCTTGAAGTACGGCAGAACGAAGAAGTATTAAACTGATTACTCTGTAATCCGTCGGATTCCGTAAAATTACGGAACCTCTCTGTTTCCGGATTGAAACAGGAAATACCACGGTTGGTACTTACCCAAAGACGTCCGAAAGTATCTTCCAGAATACCATATACCACATTATTAGGCAAACCGTTAGCCGTAGTATATCGTTTGATTTTCTTTTCTTTCTCATTAAAACAGTAGAAGCCTTCACGCGTACCTACCCAAATGATACCGTTGGCAGCCTCGTAAATGCAATTGGTAAACGTCTTTGTTACAGATGATTCCGGCAGAATAGGCACCTTTTCTATCTCGATTCCTTCCTGCTGAAAGACAGATATACCTTCCTCACCCCCGACCCAAAGCCGTTTATGGGAATCTCTGAACAGGATTGTGATTCGTTGTGAAGTAAATGGAGTACCGTCCTTTTCCTTATCAATGGTGGTAAAACTCTTTTTTTCCGGGTTAAAACTAACCAGAGCACTTAATGTCCCCAATAAGAGATTCCCCCCTTTGTCAGGAAGAATTGCATATACATTCTCATTCACCAACTGGCTGTTCAGCTGATTGAAACTTTCCATTTTTCCACTGTTTCGATGGAGAACAGTCAGTCCGCCGGCATGTGTCCCTATATATACAAGTGATTTTTGTTCATCTACATATACGGCTTTGATATTGTTGGAACCAATACCGATTTCCCGTTCGTCTTCCTGTAAGATATAGTGCGTAAACTGTTGCGTCTTTGTATTATATAGATTCAAACCGCCATCATTCGTTCCTATCCATAAATTCTTATCCTTATCTTCCGTAATGCAGCTGACTACGTTATCGCTTAGAGAATTCTTATAGGGAATACGCTGGATATTCTTGAATCTGTTGCGGATAGGATGGTAATAGTTCAATCCCCCGAAATAGGTTCCAAGCCACATACCTCCTTGCGAATCCATAAAGATACTGCGAACCGAACGTTGTGACAAACTGCCGTTTTCTACCGGACTGCTACTGTAGGAAACGAAAGAATCGCTTCCTTCATGATAAATGTTTAGATCATTGAACGTTCCTATCCATAAGCGATTTTGCGAATCCAGTGCCAGAGAGCGGATATAATTGGAACTGATACTTTTAGGATTGGAAGAAGAATGATGGTAAGCCTTGACCTCTTTCGTTTTCGGGTTGAGCAGAAGCAGACCGGCTCCTTCGGTAGCTACCCATATACGGGTAGGAGATTGCTGCAAAATGGCTTGAATCTGTTTTGTTTCCGTTATCGGAGTAATCTTTTCCAGTTTCTTTTGAGGAATGGAATAGCTGTAAAGCCCGTCGACCGGGGTACCGATATAGATAATATCCCCCTGTCTGTAAAGAGCTGAAGCTATAAGCTTGTGCATAGCGGTACTAAAAGAATCATCAACGAATCGTGATTCTTTAATATCGAACATAGTCAGACCTTCTTGTGTGCTTATAAGCAACTGTTCCGGTGAGATTTCTGCAATACCATTGATTTGTTGCCGTTTGCCTTTTTTCTCGTAGAAGAAATTTCTGAATTTGTCTTTTTCTTCGTCATAATATGACAAACCATCCCGCGTACCGATCCAGACACGTCCCTGACTGTCAGTTTTTACGATTCGTGAAATGTCATTAGCAATACTGTTCGGATCCTCTTCATTATGTTGATAAACTGTAAATGAATACCCGTCATACTTGTTTACTCCATCATAGGTCGCGAACCACATATTACCTCTTTGGTCCTGATCGATAGAAAATACGGTGCTTTGTGACAATCCTTCGTTAATAGAAATATAAGAGAAGTTAATTTGCTCCGGAACTTCAGAAAAAACGCAATTAACCCCTATACATAGAAAGAGTAGACAGATTGTTGTTTTTTTAAGGCTGTTCATTATTAGTTCATAAGATTAATAATGGCATCAAAGATAGCAAAATCTTTTATATGGAGGTATTCAATAGAGAGAAAGTAAATATAGGGAATGAAAAAATACCACCGATTATACAGATTAGCACGGATTTTTATATCGACAATCTTCGAATTACAATTAAATCTGTGTTAATCTGTGTAATCGGTGGTGAAACTTGAAACTGGTAGGTAATTTATTTAGCTAAATCTCCTATCTCGTCTAAATTCTTCTGAATATCTTCGTCATTCAATGTATAATTCACCAGATCACCGGCCAAATACTTATCATAAGAAGCCATATCGATCAGACCATGACCCGAAAGATTGAAAAGAATCACTTTCTCTTCTCCTGTCTCCTTACATTTGTTAGCTTCGCGGATAGCCGCCGCAATAGCGTGGCTGGATTCGGGAGCCGGAATAATACCTTCAGACTGCGCAAACAGACAACCGGCTTCGAAAGACTCCAGTTGCTGTATATCTACCGCTTCCATCAGATTATCTTTGAGCAACTGTGAAACGATTACACCTGCGCCGTGATAACGAAGCCCACCAGCATGGATATGAGCAGGAGCAAAATTATGTCCCAAAGTGAACATCGGCAGCAATGGAGTATATCCGGCTTCATCACCGAAGTCATATTGGAACTTACCACGTGTCAGTTTCGGACAAGAAGCAGGTTCGGCAGCAACGAAACGAGTCTTTTTCCCTTCCTGTATGGTGTGGCGCATGAACGGGAAAGAGATACCTCCGAAGTTGGAACCACCTCCGAAGCAACCGATCACGATATCCGGATATTCGCCCGCCATTTCCATTTGTTTTTCAGCTTCCAGTCCGATAATAGTCTGGTGGAGAGTCACGTGGCTAAGTACGGAACCGAGCGTATATTTACAGTTGGGAGTCATTTGTGCCAGTTCGATAGCTTCCGAAATAGCAGTTCCCAATGAACCTTGATAAGTGGGGTGTTTAGTCAGAATATCTTTACCGGCGCGGGTAGACATAGATGGAGAAGGAGTGACCTGTGCTCCGAAAGTTTGCATGATGCTGCGGCGGTATGGTTTTTGTTCATAACTGATTTTTACCTGATAAACGGCAGCTTCCAGGCCGAAAACCTTGGCTGCGTAAGAAAGAGCGGCTCCCCATTGTCCGGCACCAGTTTCAGTGGTAATGTTGGTAACTCCTTCTTCTTTACAATAATAAGCTTGTGCCAATGCAGAGTTCAACTTATGCGAACCGATAGGGCTTACGCTTTCGTTCTTAAAATAGATATGAGCCGGAGTGCCGAGTGCTTTTTCCAAACCATAAGCACGAACCAGCGGAGTGCTGCGGTAGTACTTGTACATTTCACGCACTTCTTCCGGTATTTCGATCCATGCATCCGTCTGATTTAGCTCCTGATGACACAGCTTTTTTGCGAAAATCGGATATAAATCTTCTGCTTTCAGCGGTTGTTTGGTTCCCGGGTGCAACGGAGGCATAGGCTTGTTCACCATATCGGCCTGAATGTTGTACCAGTAATGTGGAATTTCTTCTTCCGGTAGAATATACCGTTTTCTTTTTTCACTCATAATATTGTAGTTTTTTAGTTTTCTGTTGCCAAAAGTAGTCAAATTTTTAATATTCAGAAAATTTTGTCAACAAAGAATCGTGTTTGATTGTTATTTTAGTTAAGTTTGCACGACCCTGTTAAAAAAGATGATATGAAGATTTATCATAAGTTTTTATTGTATCAGAATAAACTCCTAAAACCCTATGTGCGTATCTTGTTAGGGCTGGTAGAAGCACTCACCTATCTGGCGTCATTATTATTGATTGTCGGAGTAGTATATGAACATGGCTTTCCCTTGTCTATTGATGAAGTGGCGAATTTACAGACATTGTATAAAACTGTCTGGATCATCTTTCTGATTGATGTAACTTTACATATCTCGCTGGAATACCGGAATACCAAAAAACAATACCGGCGATTAGCTTGGATCTTGAGTGGATTGTTATATTTCACGTTAGTACCTGTTATATTCCATCGTCCGGAAGAAGAAGGAGCTATTTTGCATATTTGGGAATTCTTACATGGGAAGTTTTATCATCTTTTGTTATTGTTAGTCCTTTCTTTCCTCAATCTGTCCAATGGGCTGGTGCGTCTGTTAGGACGGCGTACCAATCCGTCTTTGATATTGGCAGTCAGTTTTATGGCTATTATTCTGATTGGAGCAGGCTTGTTGATGCTTCCGCGCTGCACGGTAAATGGTATCACCTGGGTAGACTCTTTATTTACCGCTACCAGTGCCGTATGCGTTACAGGCTTGGTACCGGTAGATGTGTCTACTACATTCACCACTTCGGGATTAGTTGTCATTATCCTGTTGATTCAGATTGGCGGATTGGGAGTGATGACATTAACCAGTTTCTTCGCCATGTTCTTCATGGGGAATACTTCCATCTACAACCAGCTTGTTGTGCGTGATATGGTTAGTTCCAATTCATTAGGTTCTTTGCTGTCTACTTTATTATATATATTAGGCTTTACCTTAGTGATTGAAGGGATCGGTATGGTTTCGATTTGGTTTAGTATTCACGGAACGTTGGGAATGACCCTGGAAGGAGAGTTGGGTTTTGCTGCTTTCCATTCTATTTCAGCTTTTTGTAATGCGGGTTTTTCTACGCTTTCCGGCAATTTAGGAAATCCGATGGTGATGACTAACCATAATTGGTTGTTTATTACCGTTTCTCTATTGATTATCTTTGGTGGTATCGGTTTCCCCATCCTTGTCAATTTCAAGGATATTGTATTGTATCACCTCCGTCGTTTCTGGAAATTGATTCGTACCCGCAAACTGGATCGGCATAAAATGCAGCACCTCTATAACCTGAATACGAAAATCGTGTTAATCATGACTTTCTTGCTTTTATTAATCGGCACATTGGCTATTGCTGCTTTTGAGTGGAATGGTTCTTTTGCCGGTATGCCTGTGGCAGATAAGTGGACACAAGCTTTCTTTAATGCCACTTGTCCGCGAACAGCCGGTTTCAGCAGTGTCGACTTGGCATCATTGAGCGTGCAGACATTGTTGGTTTATCTATTCTTGATGTGGGTGGGCGGTGGATCACAGTCCACGGCAGGTGGTGTGAAAGTAAATGCTTTTGCGGTCGTAGTTCTGAATCTTGTAGCCGTATTGCGTGGCACTGAACGAGTGGAAGTGTTCGGCAGAGAATTGTCTTACGATTCAATCCGGCGTTCCAATGCAACAGTAGTCATGTCATTGGGAGTCTTATTCATTTTTATTTTTACATTGAGCATACTCGAACCGGGTGTTTCCATTATGGCATTGACTTTCGAATGTGTCTCTGCGCTTAGTACCGTAGGTTCCAGTCTGAATCTGACCCCTCATTTGTGCGACGCAAGCAAACTATTGGTGTCTTTGTTGATGTTTATTGGTCGTGTGGGGTTAATAACATTGATGTTGGGAATCGTCAAACAGAAAAAGAATACAAAATACCGTTATCCAAGTGATAACATCATAATAAACTAAAGCTATGAAGTATATTATTATTGGTTTAGGAAATTACGGCCATGTGTTGGCGGAAGAACTGTCCGCCTTGGGACACGAAATTATAGGTGCGGATATAAGCGAAAGTCGTGTAGACTCCATCAAAGATAAGGTTGCTACAGCTTTTGTCATTGATGCCACTGACGAACAATCATTATCAGTGTTGCCATTGAATAGTGTGGATATAGTTATTGTAGCGATTGGAGAGAATTTTGGTGCGTCGATACGAGTCGTTGCCCTGTTGAAGCAGAAAAAGGTTCCCCGTATTTTTGCCCGTGCTATTGATGCCGTACATAAAGCAGTGCTTGAAGCTTTTGATCTGGAACGAATCCTGACTCCGGAAGAAGATGCTGCCCGCAGCCTGGTACAACTGCTCGACTTCGGTACTAACATGGAAGGATTCCGCATCGATCAGGATTATTATGTTGTGAAGTTCACGGTTCCGGAGAAATTTGTAGGATATTTTGTGAATGAGTTAAACCTGAATGAAGAGTTTCATTTAAAAATGATAGGATTGAAACGGGCGAATAAGATCATCAACAGCCTGGGTATCTCTCTGACCGAGCTTCATGTGAAGAATGAATTACCGGGAAATGAGAAAGTGGAAGAAGGAGACGAATTGGTCTGCTACGGCAGGTATCGTGATTTTCAGGCCTTCTGGAAAGCTATTTAGCTAGAGTACTTATAACGTCGCTTTTATTGAGCACAAGTGAGCAAGTTTCGGAGATAGTTGTATGAAGAAACCCATCGGACTTCTTTTCAGTGAAGAAATCCGGTGGGTTTGTTATATGCTGAAGCGTATGCCTTATTTCGTCTGAATACGAATATTTCCGGCTTTCACTCCGTTTGCTTTTACTGTAAATACAATCTCTCCGGCAGTTTCACCGGCTTGCAGGATAGCTGTCAACATGCCGTTGAAAGCATGCATCTTCGGAAGATGGAATTGTTCAAGGTTCGTCGGATCGCCATTGGCGGCAGCACGATATTTACCTGTTCCCTTTACCGAGAAATTTATCTGACGATTATCGGCTGGGCAGAGGTTACCGTCTTTGTCTACTACTTTAACAGTCACATAAGCCAGATCTTTTCCATCTGCAGTCAGTTCGTTACGGTTGCTTACCAGTTCGATGTGATGAGGCTTTCCGGCAGTACGGACTACTTTTTCAGCTACCGCTTTTCCGTTTTTGTCGTAGGCTACTACTTTCACTTCACCCGGTTCGTACTTTGTATCCATCCACATCAGGCGATAGCGGTTCTTTAGCGAACTATTATTCTTGCTTTGTTTTCCATAACTTTTGCCATTGATAAACAATTCGGCAGTAGGATAATTAGTGTACACAAAAATGGGAGTCACTTCACCTTCACGTCCCGGCCAGGTCCAGTGAGGCAGGATATGTAAGGTTTCCGCTTCCTTGTTCCACACGCTACGGTAAAGATAATAGCGGTCTTTTGGTAAACTGGCAAGGTCGATGATACCAAACATTGAACTGTGGTTAGGCCATGAATCCGTATCGTATGGTGACGGTTCACCCAGATAATCGAATCCGGTCCATACGAACTGTCCGATGGTCCAATGATGATCGTCAGCTAATGCAAAGTCCTCGTCCGGAATATTCGACCAGGGACAAACCTCCACATCGTATGAAGAGCATTGATGATCTTCATATTTGGCCCCTTTCTTATCCTCCACCGGGAACTTGTATACGCCGCGTGAGCTGACAGTAGAAGCCGTTTCGCTTCCCAGAATCAGATTCTGCGGGAGTTGGTCGTATGACTCCTGATAGCGTTGCGTACGGTAATTAAGTCCCGGAATGTCAATCATTGCTGCAAATCCGTTGGCAAGTACACAACTCACCTGGTCCATTCCGCAAGTGACAGGACGTGTAGGATCTTCACGATGGCAGATATCCTGCAGGAATTTGGCCACTTTATAACCGACAGGACTGCATTGAGTCGGTACTTCGTTACCGATACTCCACATAATGACGCAAGGGTTATTCCGATAATTATGAAGCATATTTATCATATCACGTTCCGCCCATTCATCGAAGTAGCGGTGATAACCATTTTCACATTTGGCGATATCCCATTCATCGAACGGTTCGATCATCATCATAAATCCCATTTCGTCACACAACGCAACGAGTTCGGGAGTCGGCATATTATGAGAAGTACGGATCGCGTCGCATCCCATATCTTTCAATAGCGTAAGCTGATGACGCAGTGCTGCAACATTGATCGCGGCACCCAACGGACCTAAATCGTGGTGATTACATACACCCTGAAATTTACGGTGTTTCCCGTTCAGGTAGAACCCTTTGTCGGCAATGTATTCAATGCTGCGGATACCGAAACGTGTGGTGTAAGTATCTACCAGTTTATCATCCGCATAAATTTTAGAGACAGCCTTGTAAAGCGACGGACTTTCCGGCGACCAGAGTTCGGGTGCGTTTACAATAAAATTTTGTTCAAAAGGTTGTCCGTGATTGATGCGGCTTGTATTCTCTTTCCGGGTAACAACTTTACCTTCCGGAGAAAGAATTTCCGTCTCTACACGGATGGCTGTTTTCTCACCGGCATTGTCTATCTTCGTTTGGAGACGTACGGCTGCAAAATCCTTGTTGACGTGAGGAGTTGTGATTTGCGTTCCCCATACAGGTACATGGATTTTGTCAGTCACAATCAGGTGTACATTGCGATACAGACCTGCTCCCGGATACCAGCGCGAAGATTGCGGACGGTTTTCCAAACGCACGGCAAGCGTATTGTTTTTACCGTCTTTATTCAATAAGGAAGTCACATTACAGTGAAAAGAATTGTAGCCGAAAGGCCAGAAACAAGCTTCTTTTCCGTTGATGTAGACACGCGCTTCACTCATGGCACCGTCAAAAAGTAGTGTCACTTCTTTGTCGGCAGGGGCGTCAAAACTGGTACGATACCATCCGGTACCTACATAAGGAAGACCGCCGGTACGTCCTGTCTTCAAGGAAGCTTTTTTCTCAAAGTTCTGTGTCACTGCTACGTTTTGGAGGTCATTGTTCATGTCGAATGGACCAAAAATCGCCCAGTCGTGTGGAATAACAACCGATTCCCATTTAGTGTCATTGAACTCCGGCTGACTGGCCTCTTTAAAATCTCCTTTACTGAATTTCCAGTTCTTCTCCAGCAGTGCCTCACTGCGTTGCGCTTGCATAGTGCAGGCGGCGCCCATCAAAAGTACAGTTACTAACTGTTTGGGGTGTTTCATGTTCATTTTTACTTTTCAGGTATAAAATATTTTGGATTCGGCGTAAAGTTATAAAAAAGGATTCAATAATCTTATCTCTTGAAAGCATTAAATGCACTGGCCGGTTTGCCACTGTTGTCAAGCCCCCCTTTGTGATAGCCTTTCCATTCCTTCTTTCCTTCAAATGTAGGAAAAATGTCGGTTACACTTGTAAATATCCCGCTCTTTTTGTTCCTTTGCCATCTATTTATAAACAGAAAACTTACGTATGAGAAAACTAATTTATTTGCTTTTGTTGCCGTTGGCGGTGGCTGTGACTGCATGTGGCGGTAAAAAAGGATCTTCAGATAATCAGTCGCTGCTGGCAAGAATAGACAGTATAGATGCTCACGGATTGCAGCGTATGCAGACGTCTAAGAGCGAAACTAACTTTAAATTCAAAGGAAAAGATTATCATTCCTTTGTTTCACGTACTCCGGACGAAAGTCTGCCTCATGTAACAAATGAGATGGGAGATACTTATGTCGATAATAAAATAGTGCTGCACCTGACACGCGGTAACGAAACGGTATTGAACAAGACATTTACCAAGAATGATTTTTCATCCGTAGTCGATGCAAAATTTCTCTCGAAATCTATATTGGAAGGAATTGTATACGACAAGACCACTCCGCAGGGCATTGTATATGCCGCAAGTGTTTGTTATCCGCAGACAGATTTGTATATGCCGCTTTCTATAACGATCACTGCTGATGGAAAAATGAGCATACAGAAAGTCGATATGCTTGAAGAAGATTTGAACGATGAAGCACCCAATTAAGCCTCCAGGCAGGTGTTGACAGCAAAATTACACAAATGTGAAAACATTTGAGACAAACGAAAGGCAACCGATGAGGTTGCCTTTCGTATTTTTGCACCGTCAACAAACTTAATATCGAATAGAATGAAGAAAAGCATTTTTATTATTTGCGTGCTGGCATCAGGATGCACGGCGATGGCTGAACAAGTCGAGAAACCCGGTCCGGCTATAGAAACACAGACTTTGGTGCCACTGACCGAGCGTGTAAATGTACAGGCAGATTCGGCATGTGTCAATCAGATTATAGATGGTTGCTGGGTAGCAGTCGGAGCTAAAAAAGCGCATGCCATTCAACGTGATTTCAACCTTATGTTCAACGGAAAACCTTCTTATCGTTTTGAACTGAAAGAAGATGATAACACATTATCCGGATATGCAGCGGGGGAAACAAAAGGGCGTGCGGAATTTTCTTATTGTTATGCAACTTCCGATGATTTCAAAGGCAAACCAGCCGATACATATAAGAAAGCACAAATAATGAAAACTGTATATCATCATGGAAAAGGTATTTGTCCGCAAGGTGCTTCCCGCGATTATGAGTTTTCGGTATATATCCCTTCTACATTAGGCAGTGATGTTTCCACCATTTTTGCTCAATGGCATGGAATGCCGGATCGTACTTTGGTACAGACTCCACAGGGTGAAGTGAAGAAACTGACAGCTGATGAGTTCATGGAACTGGACAAGACTACTATTTTTAAGAAAAACATGGGATACGAAAAGAAACCCAAGCTGGACAAGCAAGGTAATCCGGTGAAAGACAAACAAGGCAATCCCGTTTATCAAGCCGGAAAGGCTAACGGATGGCTGGTGGAACAAGGTGGCTATCCTCCATTGGCATTCGGATTTTCAGGCGGATGGTTTTACATCAAAGCAAATTCCGACCGTAAATGGCTGACTGATAAAGACGACCGTTGCAACGCAAATCCGGAAAAGACACCGGTTATGAAACCTGTGACATCTACATATAAAGCATCGACCATTGCTTACAAAATGCCTTTCGCCGATTTTCCGAAAGATTGTTGGATTACATTCCGTATTCATATCGATTGGACAGTCTATGGCAAAGAGGCGGAAACAATTGTAAAGCCGGGTATGCTCGATGTACAGATGGACTATCAGGAAAAAGGGAAAAAGGTTAATAAACACATTGTAGACAATGAGAAAATCATGATTGGACGTAACGACGATGATGGTTATTACTTTAAGTTCGGTATCTACCGCGTAGGTAATAGCACGAAGCCGGTATGTTACAATCTGGCAAACTATTCAGAGAGGTAATTAGTCAGAAGGTAGAAAGAGAGTGATATCCGGATGTCCGTTTAGTGGGCATCCGGATATTTTTTTATAGGTTAATAATCTGAAAAAATAATATCGCATTTGTCAAGTGTGCTTCAATTCTGCAAAAAGATTTGTTTTTTTGTTGCTTGCCAAATGGTATAATATATAAAATTATTAGTGATGCAAATGATGAACAAAAATGGATTTAACCGGTGTGCGGAATTCTACATCGGTCGTTTGCGGAAGGAGGGACGGTATTCTACGGCGCATGTCTACAAGAATGCCCTCTTTTCTTTCAGCAAATTTTGCGGCACGTCTAATGTGTCGTTCAGACAGATCACCCGTGAACGTTTACGACGTTACGGCCAGTATCTTTATGAGTGTGGCTTGAAGCCCAATACGATTTCTACGTACATGCGTATGCTTCGTAGTATTTATAACCGTGGAGTGGAAGCGGGCAGTGCGCCATACGTTCCGCGACTGTTTCATGATGTCTATACAGGTGTGGATGTCCGCCAGAAAAAGGCTTTGCCTGCTACGGAATTGTATAAGCTTCTGTATGAGGATCCCAAATCGGAACGTTTACGTCGTACGCAAGCTATTGCCGCCCTGATGTTCCAGTTTTGCGGAATGTCATTCGCTGATTTAGCCCATCTGGAGAAATCGGCACTCGATCAGAATGTGTTGCGATACAATCGTATCAAAACTAAAACTCCAATGAGCGTGGAAGTGCTGAATACGGCAAAGGAAATGATTAACCAGCTCCGTAGCAAAGAAGATTCTCATCCTGACTGTCCGGATTATCTGTTTGATATTCTTCGTGGGGATAAAAAACGGACGGATGAAAGAGGTTACCGGGAATATCAGTCCGCTCTCCGTCGATTTAATAATTCTCTGAAGGACCTGGCAAGAACCTTGCATTTGCAATCTCCCGTCACTTCCTATACGCTTCGTCATTCTTGGGCAACGACTGCGAAGTATCGGGGAGTCTCCATTGAAATGATTAGTGAATCATTGGGGCACAAATCTATAAAAACGACACAAATCTACTTGAAAGGCTTTGGACTAAAAGAACGTACGGAAGTAAATAAAGGGAATTTATCTTACGTTAGAAATTGCTGTGTAAGTGGTGATAGAATAGTAAAGTGTTGATAATTAGAATTAAACTATGTGTGTTACTTCTTAGGTAACGGAATTAAATTTGACGCAAAGATAGACAAAAACACGAATAGAAAGCAAATATTCCTCCACTTTTTTTCGTTTTATCTGAAACATAGAGCAAAAAACTATCCGAACATGAAATAACCTTATTTCCATGCTCTATACTTTTTATTGCCTAATCTCTAGATTTTTCCCGTTGAGTATTAGGCCTTTCCACATTCTACGCCTTTGTCATGTGCGTGATTTCTATTTTCATCATAATGTACGTTTCGTGTATGTGTTATCCGTTACCTAAGAAGTAACGGAATCACATGGGGTAAAAAAATATGATTTTAACGAAACCAAAATCAGTA
>NZ_JAJKHN010000068.1:0-37896 GCF_020982715.1 Bacteroides sp. 1_1_30 | reverse complement strand
ATCGGACTGCAAAGATAAGAACTTTATTTATTATCCTCCAAAACTTTTCGGAAGTTTTTTTTGTTCTTTTCTTTAAGTGCAATCTCGCTTTTTCACTATGTCAATTCTGCAAGGCTTTCTTCTCTTGGAAAGCGGGTGCAAAAGTACACCCTTTTAGTATACAATCCAAATATATTAAACTCTTTTTTCGAAGTTTTTTTGAAAGAATCTGCTAAAACACTGAAGGATAATGATGTTGTAGAACATATTTTTGATAGGATTAGGAAAGTGTGAGGACGGATAAGGAAGTGAGGGTAATAGTAGAGCATTGAGAGAGGCGCTTAGAAAAGCATAGCTTTAGAGAACGTAAAGCTATGCTTTAGCACTCGTAAAGCTATGCTTTAGCACTCGTAAAGCACCGCTTTAGCATTGACAAATCACTGCATTGTTTATAACGGGCGGGTACAGAAGGGACACTTTTCAGGGAGCCCCTTCACACACACCCGCGCGCACGTACTAAAATAGTCTCTTCATCATCTACATTGATAAACACTATGCATTGGGGCAGGCGTTTCAGTCAGGCGAGTGCAGTATTTTCCTTTATCCCATGCCGACTGCCATACCTATGTGCGGGTGAAACCTGCTCTCAATTTGCCAAAGAAGAAATTCTCATCAACATTCATCAGATGGCTAATTTCTGTAAGGGCAAGGAATAACAGAATATGCGTGGCTTGGCAGTAGAGAGATTCACAAGTTGAAGTGCAGTCTTAAAGTCGGCGAAAGAATGATTATATTCTGGCAACACTTCTTCATCGTCATAGTAGAAGCATCTTCTTCACCGTGCTCTCCTTCTTCTCCCCACGTTTCATTATTTTCCACCTTATTTGTACGCGCGCACGTGTGTGAGAAATTATTGTGGTGTCCCTACTGTACCCTTTGTCCCTGCCCCACTGTTCATAACTTTGTTTTTTGCATAAGGGAACGCCTGCAGTTTCAGCGAGACAGAAGTACAATTGCTCCTTTCACCGCCTTGAAATCAAGAGTTGTTATAGCATTGGCAGCCCATACATGTTCTTTGTTCGGTTCATCTATACCCTCTTTATGCAAGTACATTACAGACTTTTAATTACCAACCAGTCTCATCCCAACCGGCAGCAGAATACCATTGTAATGTTCGATAAAAATTATTTATTTTTGAATCAAAACTTCCACGAGGTATATAAGTGGACAGCCCTTCCGCCTTTTCCATGGAAAACATACTATAAGTAATTCCCGAATAATTTTTCGGCGTAGTTTTCCTATAAATTACAGCCTCATCAAAAGCTTGACGCCACGACTGATAATCAGCATTATCTTTTCCTCCTGTTAAATTTTGAATCAAATTATCAAAATCATAATTTGCTTTATCACTGCTAAAATCATAAAGCTGTATATCATCACGCTGCACCACTCCCGCATCTTGAATATATTTAGGAATAATAGTTTTAACAACCATAGCTAAATGATCCAAAGCAGCACTATTAATTACAGATGTTGCAACTCCTCCCGTCCAATTTGTATTAACCGATGGTACCTTGCCAGTATAAAACTTTTCATAATAATTGAAATAAGCACTAGCTATATTTATAGCCAAATTATTCTCTGTAAACATCTCCGGCACAACTACACTATAAGGGGCCCCAGGACCAGGAATTTCAGTTGGTGAACCAATAAAATATTCAGTACAATCACGTAGTTCATAAGCTACCTCCACAGCCTGCATCGAACATGAATCAAACAGAATAAATTTCAAAGGTCTAGGAAAAGAAGATAACAATACATCATGAAAATCCGGAATATTCATTTGAGTTCTACGATAGTACCCGATTGAACGAGAATTCGCATCATTGGTAGCCGGCACCCATGAAGAACTATGAGATAAAAACACAAAACCATAACTATCTGCCGGGAAATAACTTACCGTTTGAGAAATAACAGAAGACATAACCTCTTTAGCCAAAGGATTCTGTTCCGAATAGGTAAAAAGAGTGTCTGCTACCACTTTTCCATTCTGTTTTTTTAATGAAACAAGACGAGGAACATCATTAACCATTTCACTATAAACAACTAAATTACATTTTGAATAATCCACCTCTTTCATACCCTCTTTCATATCTTCAAAATTGGTTTTAAAGAGATCAGATAATTCATTAACGCCATTATCACCTACAATATATACCAACACAGTGCGCCCAACTTGTTCACGCGGTTGAGGTATAATAGGACCTTCTTCATCATCGTGACAAGCTGCCACCAACATTACAACACAGAACAAAAGCGATAATATTTTTATCTTTTTCATAATATTCCTCATTTATAACAGGGACAAAGATAAACAAATAAGAGATGCAAACCTGCATCTCTTATTATATTAACAATTAAGTTATTGTTTATTACTCTTCCGGTTTCGTAAAGCGGAATTTATCTGAATCAATTCGCGATACCGTCATTCTATTATTCTTCTTATATTTATTCAGAATCTTCGTTGCTTCTTTTTCCAACTTCTTTCTGTTTTCCGAGAAGTAAATCATACATGTACTATTCTGCTGCAGTTGGTTATCCTCCAAATAATTTTTCAACTGATAACTATATAATTCACGATGAACCAAGAATCCTTCTTTGCTAACCTTCGCACTATCTAATATCTGAATATCCGTGAAATAGACTACCGTATCCGTAAATGAAGCAGAAATTCCAAAAGCATAAACCGGTTTAGAATGGTCTTTTTTCAGAGAAAAAGCGGAGCACATGGTAAACACAAGTGCAATTGCAAATAGTATTTTTACGTATTTCATATCATATAATTTTTAACTTCGCAAAGGTAACAAAAAAGAGGAGACTACCTCGATTTATCTCAAATAAATAGCATTTCTTAATCATAAATCCATAACAATACAGGTTTCTTTTCTGCCTTGAGCAGCCTGTCAACCTTCCTCATCACCTCATCAGATATCACAGGACACCCTTGACTGATTCCTAATGGAAGATGCAAAGGATACACCTCCGTTTCCGGCATCGGAGTATAAGAATGTAACACGATATACCGTTTGAAAGCATTGTTATTCGTTGCTTCCAATCCATGCAATTTATAATGAACATTAATCCCCCACTTGCTATACGACCGTATCCCTACTTTATATTTTCCTAAAGAAGAGCAATAACTACCTTCCACATTACTGAATACAGGCTTGGACAGCGTACTGTTTTTCCCGTATCCATGCGCACAAAGACTTGCATACTTCACAGAATCTCCCTTGAAATCCCATACAAAGAAACGCCTTTTACCGGAATGAATACTGAAATCTACCAGAAAGCAATAATTTGTATTATACCCGTTCTTATCACAATAAGCCTTTCCTGCCTGCGCTTTTTCACGCAAACGTTGCTCTAGTTTAGCAGGCACCGTGTCAGAAGATAATGTCGCATATCTTGCGTATGCCATCACCCCTGCTCCCAAAACAACCAGAACAAATGATATTAAAACAGATTTCTTCATAAAACTCACATAGCACAAGATTAAATTATAGAATGGGACTTATATAAAAAGTCGCATAAGTACATTCTTCTACATGAAAAGTGCGACTTATGCGACTCAAATTCTTTTTTCAGAAACTGATATTCCTTACTTATCCCAAGTAAGATTTGAGCAATTTACTACGATTACTTTGTCTAAGTCTTCTAATTGCTTTTTCTTTAATCTGACGAACGCGCTCACGTGTGAGGCCAAATTTATCGCCGATTTCTTCTAATGTCATTTCTTGTTGTCCGATACCGAAAAACATCTGAATGATTTCTTTTTCTCTATCGGTTAACGTAGAAAGAGCTCTATCAATTTCCCTCGCAAGAGACTCATTAACCAGAGAGCGGTCCGCCATTGGCGAATCATCGTTAACCAACACATCCAACAGGCTGTTATCCTCTCCTTCCACAAAAGGTGCATCCACCGAAATATGACGGCCGGATACCTTCAGCGTATCAGAGATTTTATCAACCGGAATTTCCAGTTCGTCTGCCAACTCCTCGGGAGACGGACGCCGCTCGTTTTCCTGTTCAAACTTCGAGAAGGCTTTGCTGATCTTATTCAACGAACCTACCTGGTTCAACGGGAGACGAACAATACGCGACTGCTCTGCCAATGCTTGCAGAATAGACTGGCGAATCCACCATACAGCGTAGCTAATGAACTTAAATCCACGTGTCTCATCAAATTTCTCGGCAGCCTTAATCAGTCCTAAATTGCCTTCATTAATCAAGTCAGGCAAACTCAAACCCTGGTTCTGGTACTGTTTAGCCACAGATACGACGAAACGAAGATTGGCACGTGTCAATTTTTCCAATGCTACACGGTCACCCTTACGAATGCGTTGAGCGAGTTCCACTTCTTCCTCAACAGTAATCAGGTCTTCACGGCCGATTTCCTGCAAATACTTATCAAGAGAAGCGCTCTCTCTGTTAGTGATACTTTTGGTAATCTTTAGTTGTCTCATTCTTTAAAAACAGATTTGGAGTGCAAAGTTACGACAAATAATTTGTTAACATACAAAATTAAGTAACTTTTACACTATATTTTTCAACTAATAAAACAAAAAGAGATGCCGACAAGTTGATTGGCGGCATCCTTTTTCTATTTCATTAGCTTATCCTATAATCTTCTTACCTTATTTTATATATTACTCTTGAGTAAGATCGACAGCGAAGTATCCGCGTTTACCGGATGGGAACACACCGGTCAGGAACAATACCTGATTCGGAGACTTAACAGCAGCTTTCATCACTTCTTCCAGATCGCTGACTTTGCGCATCGGCTGGTCATTAGCTTTTAGGATAATGAAACCTTTACGAACTCCTGCATCTGACATCTTACCGGAAGAAACTCCTGTCACTTGCAAACCGTAACCCAGATTCAATTGTTTCTTCAAATCATCCGGCAATTCTTTGAAAGCAGCTCCCAAGATTTCCATGCCTGCATCTTTCACGATTTTGGTAGTACCTTGTTCGTTCTTCAACGTTACTTCAACGGTCTTTTCCTTCTTATCGCGCATCAGTTTCACTTTCACCTTATCACCCGGACGATGTTTCGCAAGAGCTTCCTGCAAGTCGGCCATATTGGATACTTTCTTATTATCCACACCGATAATTACGTCGTCCACTTTGATGTCAGCTCCTGCAGCAGAACCATTCTCTACGATTTCAGAAACCCACACTCCTTCTACAACACCCAGTTCTTTAGCTTTATCTGCCAGTGTCTTACCGGATTTATCAATCGGTTGACGGTCGTCCATCAAACTGCTACCGATAGAACCACCACGAATACCGAGCAATGCACGTTGTACTGTTCCGTATTGTTTCAGGTCGGCAATTACCTTCGTCATAATGCTGGTCGGGATAGCGAAACCATATCCTGCATAAGCACCTGTCGGAGAAGAAAGCACCGAATTGATACCTACCAGTTCACCTTTGGCATTTACCAGCGCACCGCCACTATTCCCCTGATTGATAGCAGCATCCGTTTGGATGAATGATTCTATACCACCATTATATACACCCAGAGAACGGGCTTTCGCACTTACGATACCGGCAGTTACAGTAGAGTTCAGATTGAACGGGTTACCTACCGCCAATACCCACTCTCCTACTTTCAACGCTTCGGAGTCTCCTACCGGAATAGTCGGGAAATCATCACCTTCTATTTTTACCAATGCAAGGTCGGTGCTGGGGTCAGTACCAATCACGCGTCCTTTAAACTCACGGTTATCATTCAGTTTCACACTGATTTCATCCGCACCTTCAATCACGTGATTATTCGTTACGATATATCCATCTTTCGAGATGATTACTCCCGAACCAAAACCTACACGAGGTTGAGACTGTACCTGACGCTGCTGTCCGCGTCCATCACCAAAAAAGAAATCGAAGATGTCCGGCGCTTGCTGAACAGTTCTTGTTTTAGCTTCTTGAGTAGACCTTATATGTACGACAGCATGAAGCGAATTCTCCGCAGCCTGAGTCAGGTCAACAGGTTGAGCGTTCACAGCGTCAAAAGCAGCCAATTTGACATTGGGATTCTGCTTGAACATCTCATTAAAAGATGTCTCTTTAGCAGCTTCGTTAGATTGCAACAATTTGTAAGTTGTCAATCCTGCAACTCCTGAGCTAAGAAGAATGATTGCTCCTACTCCCAGAATGTTCTTTGTTGTCTGTTTCATGATTTATAATTCTTTAAATTGTTAATATTCGACATTGTTTTAACTTTTACGACGTTAAAATAATAACAAATATCGTTCACTTATTCTACTTGTCACTCTTTTTTGTCCACTTTTAACAGAGAATATTTAGAGCTTAACAGCGGTTAACGACAGCACCTGACAAATTTACATTCGTTGTATGTCAGATGGCTTTAACACTCTGACATTCATTCAGTAAAGTCAGATTTTCATGACACCGATTCCGGGCAAATCATTTAAGGTGATCTTTCCATTCACCACTTCTACCCCTTTAAATCGATCATTAGAAATAAGCAAGTTACCATCCAGGTCGGCAAAATCGACTAATGGTGAGAACTGTGAAGCTGCAGAAATAGCACACGAGGTCTCTGTCATACAACCCACCATCACACGCATACCGAGCGCATGAGCCAGCGTTACCATCTTCCATGCTTCACGCATACCGGTACATTTCATCAGCTTAATATTAATTCCCGTGAAAGCGTCTTTCAAGGCAGCTACATCTCCCAAACGCTGCAACGATTCATCTGCAAATATCGGCAATGGACTTTGTTGCGTTATCCAGGCAATGTCGTCTAGCTTCTCCTTCGGCATAGGCTGTTCTATCATCACAATACCTTTTTCTTTCAGCCAATGAATCATATCAAGCGCGTATTGACGGTCTTTCCAGCCTTGGTTGGCATCTATCGCTATCGGTAGATTCGTTACCGAGCGGATGGTTTCAATCATCTCTTTATCATTGTCCCGTCCCAGCTTTACCTTTAATATATTAAACTGATCGGCACACTCTTTCGTTTTCTCCCTTACCACATCAGGTGTATCAATACCTATCGTGAAGGTGGTAGAAGGCGTCTTTTCTTTGTTCAATCCCCATATTTTATACCAGGGAGCATCCAACAGTTTTCCCACTAAATCATGAAGGGCGATATCTACCGCAGCTTTCGCCGCCATGTCTTTTGGCGAGAGGCTGTCAACGTATGACAAAATATCATCTAGCTGAAAAGGATCACTAAACTGTTCCAAATTCACTTTCCCCAGAAAACTCATTACCGATTCTACCGTCTCTCCCAAATAAGGAGGCATAGAGGCCTCTCCGTACCCCGTTATCCCTTCATATTCTATTTCCACCTGTACATCAGGAGTCGTTGTGCGTGAATATGTGGCAACCGTAAACACATGCTTCAACTTCAATTCATAAGGGAAAAAGCTCATTTTCATCTTTCCTCCCAAACCGAGCTTATTTATATAGACGTTAGAAAGCGATGATTCTCCGGCTAATGTCTGACGGACAACCAACCCTGAACCCAAAGCAGCCAAAGTCGCTGTTTTCAAAAAATCTCTTCTGTTCTGCATGCTTTAATAGATGATAAATTACAAATGATAAGTGATAAATGACAGGTGGCAGATAATAGATGATAGATATTTATGCCAAATACTCACAGTAACTATCAACCATCATTTATCAACTATTTATAATAAGGATTATTATCCGTAGTATTCATTCCCTTCTCCTTATTAATATAAGGTAGGAAGCGAACGGCAAAAAGCAGACGTTTCGTGTTGAACTCGTCATAGTTCTTATCCGCAGGGTTCATACTACTGATGTGTACATCGCCCAAAGCGTGGATAAACTGTTTATTACCAAGGTAAATACCAACGTGAGAGATTCCTTCTTTACGCTCCGCAGTTGCTTTACGGCCGAAAAACACTAAATCCCCCCGTTGTACATTGGCAAAATCAGGAGCAATCTCAATATGTTCGCCCACATAAGCCTGTTGAGACGCATCTCTTGGAATAATAATATCATGCATAAAAAGCACGGTACGTACCAAGCCGCTACAATCTACTCCTTTGGAAGAGGTTCCTGCCCACAGATAAGGAATTCCCATCATCGAATAAGCAGTCGCAATGATACTTTCAACATCTTGTTTCAATGAAGCCCTCCATTTTGTTTCCGGTTGAGAAATAGATTTAGAGATGTATGCTTTCCGACCGTCGGGATAAGCTACTTTGTAGAAATGCCCCTTGCTTCCCTCCCACTTCAGACGATTGCCTGCAACCACGTCGGACACAGGTTGAGAACTTTCATCCGGTTTTTCATACGCAAATCCGTAGTGCGAAGTAACCACTATCTTTTCCGCCCGGTTCCACTCATCATAACGTTCCTTCGACATGGGGGTAATCACCATCCGGTGTACCCATCCGGTATAATCATCCGGCGTTTGTATCTCGTACCAACCGGTATATTGAAGTACTTTGACCGGCATCCCCAACAATGCCTGCGTACTCATGCCGGAAGTAAATTTGCCTTCTTCGCGCAAATTGCAAACAGAGATATGCACTACCCCATAAGCTGAATCGGCAGGCATGGGACGTATTTCCTGTGCTTTCAGGCTGACTGCCGCAATCACCAGAAAACAAGAGAAAAGGAGGATATTCTTTTTCATTAAAATTCATTTTAATAATAGCAAAGGTAGAAATTATTTCTATTTGTGGTACTTTCTTTGGCTAAAACAAAATAAATGACGTATTTTTGCAGTCTAAAGCAGTTGGCCGGTCTGTCGCGTGCACGTTTCGTGCAGGAGGAAAGTCCGGGCAACATAGAGCATCCTACTTCCTAACAGAAAGCTGTCCGTGAGGGTAGAGTAACGTAGAAGAAAATAACCGCCGCTCCTTTCGGGGAGAGGTAAGGGTGAGAAGGTGGGGTAAGAGCCCACCAGCCGCATGGTGACATGTCGGGCTGTACGTCTTAGGAGTTGTAAGGTCATGTAAACCGGCGTTATGAGAGTTGCTCGCTCCATGTCGGAGGGTAGACCGCTAAAGTGTCGTGGTGACACGCCACTCAGATAAATGACAGGCACCTTGTTTTATATAAGGTACAGAACTCGGCTTATAGGCTGACTGCTTTTTCTTTTAATTATCCGTTGAACTATGAAGAAGAAAATCACCGATATATGGAAGTTTCTTACGTATGACATCTGGCGCATTACGGAAGATGAAGTGACCCGAACCAAGTTCTCACTCTACAATATTATAAAGACCATCTATCTTTGTATCAACCGGTTTACCAAAGACCGGATGGCTAATAAAGCTTCCGCACTGACATATAGCACATTGCTCGCCATTGTACCGATACTTGCCATCCTGTTTGCCGTGGCACGCGGTTTTGGATTCGACAACCTAATGGAACATCAGTTCCGCAATGGTTTCGGAGGAAATATAGAAACAACAGAGGCCATTCTCTCATTTGTCAACTCCTATCTTTCACAAACCAAAGGAGGTATTTTCATTGGAGTTGGTTTGGTCATGTTGTTATGGACGGTTATCAATCTGGTCAGCAATATTGAAATCACCTTCAACCGTATTTGGGAAGTGAAAAAAGCACGGTCCATGTATCGCAAGATTACGGATTACTTTTCTATGTTCCTGTTGATGCCGATTCTAATCGTAGTGTCCGGAGGACTTTCTCTGTTTATGAGCACCATTCTCAAACAGATGGATGATTTCGTCCTGCTTGCTCCTATTATGAAATTCATGATACGGCTTATCCCTTTCGTCCTGACATGGCTGATGTTCACAGGGCTGTATATCTTCATGCCGAATACAAAAGTAAAATTCAAACACGCGCTCATTGCAGGCATTCTGGCGGGGTCTGCTTATCAAGCTTTTCAGTTCCTGTATATCAACAGCCAGTTGTGGGTGTCAAAGTACAACGCCATTTACGGTAGTTTTGCTGCACTTCCTTTATTTCTGCTTTGGTTGCAAATATCTTGGACAATCTGTTTATTCGGAGCCGAATTGACGTATGCCGGGCAAAATATCCGTAGTTTTAGTTTTGACCAGGACACCCGGAATATCAGCAGACGATACCGGGACTTTATATCCATCCTGATTATGTCGCTCATAGCCAAACGGTTTGAGAAGAACGAGCCTCCCTATACGGCTGCAGAAATCTCGGAAGAGCATCAGATTCCCATCCGACTAACCAATCAGGTGCTTTATCAGTTGCAGGAAATAGAATTGATTCACGAAGTAGTCACCGACGAAAAAAGCGAAGAGATCGGCTATCAACCGTCAATGGATATCAATCAATTGAATGTAGCCATCTTATTGGATCGTTTGGATACATACGGTTCCGAGAATTTCAAAATTGATAAAGACGAAGAATTCAACGACGAATGGAAAGTGCTGACCGAGTCCAGAGAAGAATACTATAAAAAAGCAAGTAAAGTATTACTGAAAGATTTATAAGGAAAAGGACGCAAGCAGTGCAACGATCTCGAAAATCAGACTTTACAACCTGATACTCTTATCTATAATAAGCCCAAAGCCAGCCTGAAAGGAGAAGCCGCCCAACTGAAAGTGGCAGTAGACTATTTGCTGAAGGATTTGTCAAAAAAGAAATAAATACTACATTATTAATGCCGCTTATTCAGCGGCATTAATAATAAGTTATATATCAACACTTTAGAGGAAACACTTTTGGTTTTAAATAAACAGTCCGTTCCTTTAAAAGGAAAGCATCGTTGGTTTAAAAGGAACGGACTCTTCCTTTAAAACCAACGATGCTTTCTGTTATATGCTTATCCTAAAGAACTAAGAATATAATTATTTTTCAATCAATAACGGTTGTATGAAATCACCTTTTCTTTCGGCTTCCTCATCTTTTTGCGTTTTTCCTTTGCCGGATAGCCAATGACAATATCCAGCAATAAACGTTTGGAAGCAGGAATACCGGCAAGCTGTTTCATTTCTTTTTCATCAAACCAACCCAGGATACAAGAGCCCAGTCCTTCGGCTTCAGCCGCCAAAGCAATATGAGCAGCAACTATTCCAATGTCGATCAATGGAAAATGCTTGCCTTTCACCTTTCCACCAAGCAGAGAGGTAATATTAGCAGATTCCTCTACCACCAGAATATGCACGGGAGCATCTTTAGCAAACTTATTCATCCCCAAACCAGCAGCAGCTTTCCCCGCTTTTTGGGCCAGTTCCTTATCCGTGATGACTACAAACTTCCAAGGCTGCGCATTACAGGCCGAAGGCGCCAAACGAGCAGCTTCAAGTATCCGTTCCAACTTTTCCGGCTCTACCGGACGCTCCTTATCATACGAACGGTCGCTTTGACGAGCCTGTACCAATTGAAGAAAATCCATAAGATTGCGATTTTATGATTTACAATTTACGATTGAAATTCGCTTTTGCGACAGCCAACTATTTATACTGAATCATCCGGCTGATATACTTACCGATAATATCGAATTCAATATTTACCACACTGCCAATCTCAAACGTATGGAAGTTTGTATGCTCATACGTATAAGGAATGATAGCTACCTGGAAAGTAGCATCGGTCGGATTACATACCGTCAGGCTAACACCGTTCACAGTTACCGAACCTTTATCCACCGTGATATATCCACGTTTCGCCATTTCCTTATCAAACGCATATTGGAAGGTAAAATACCAACTACCTTCCGCATCCTTAATATCAATACAAGTAGCGGTCTGGTCTACATGTCCCTGAACGATATGTCCGTCCAACCGGCCATTCATCATCATGCTACGTTCAACATTCACCTTATCCCCCACTTTCAGCAAACCGAGATTAGAGCGTTCCAATGTTTCTTTCATGGCAGTCACCGTATACGTATCATCTGTCAGAGTCACCACTGTCAGACACACACCATTGTGAGAAATACTCTGGTCGATTTTCAACTCATTCACAAACGAACACTTAAATGTAAAGTGTATATTCTCCTGGTCTTTCACCAGTGCTACCAAAGTAGCATATTCTTCTACGATTCCAGAAAACATAATTTCATTTACTATTTTACGATTTACTACTTACTATTTTAAGATTGAGAATACTCTCTTAATGCAAGGGTCAAAGATACGAATTAGAAAGGAGCTTAAAAAATAAGAGCAAAAAAAAATGGGGCTTTTCACAAAGCTCCATTTTTCAGTTTTCAATAGGTATTAGTTTTTTTTTAAGGTAAAAAGATTGTTTTCAGGATAACGGTGCAAATATAGGCGGTTTTACCGATACTATCCAAATTATAAAACATGTCATATAACATCTTTTTGAAAATTCTTTGGATTTATTATCATTTGAAGCAAAATCTCCTGTAACTTGTCCGTTATAGGTGACAAATATAGGATAATTTTTTAAGGAGCCCTAATTTCTGTTTAAAAATCCGCAAAAAATCACTTTTCCGGGTAGTTTTCGTCCGTTTTGCCACGATGTTTTAACACTTTGGCGTCAATGAAGAAAACAATCTCCTCGGCAATATTGGTAATATGGTCTCCCGAACGTTCCAGTTTACGGAACACACTGACCAAATCTACGCAGGTATGTACAGCTTCCGGATGTTCGATGATATAGTCAGAAAGAATACCTGTCGCATCCGCATTGATTTCATCCAGCAAATTATCCTTGGCAAACACTCCCGCTGCCAGATCATTACTCTCTTCATTTAAGGCACGCTTCGCCAGTTCCAGCATCGACAACACTTCTGCCTGCATCTCTGCCAGACGAAGACGGTTCAATAATTCCGCATCCAACACCGGCTCTTTGCAACGAAGTACAAAGCGGGCAATACCTTCCGCAAAGTCGCCCAAGCGCTCCAGATTCGTATTGATCTTCAGCATAGCCAATACAAAACGGAGGTCAATCGCCACCGGATTATATAATGCGATAATGTCTTCCACATCGCTATCTATCTTCAATTCAAAAGCATTCACCCGACGCTCGCGAACCATCACTTGTTGAGCCAACTCCTTGTCGAGGGTCAACACAGCCTCTCCGGCACGGTCAAGCTGGTTGTACACCAAGGTCCACATTTCATCAATTTCCTTCTTCAATAGGATAAGTTCCGATTCTATAAACTTTACCATAGTCTATTATATATAAATGATTAATATTTTGCTAATGACATTTCAGAAATAAATTTCAGGCACGGATTTCACGAATTACCCGAAGCGTCCCGTTATGTAATTCTGGGTAGCCTCTTTCTCCGGATTGGTGAATATCCTTTTCGTCTGATCGAATTCCACCATTTCGCCCATATAGAAAAACGCCGTCTTATCACTGACACGGGCTGCCTGCTGCATATTATGCGTAACGATTACAATCGTATAATCCTTCTTCAATTCATGGATCAGCTCCTCCACCTTAGCCGTAGAAATAGGGTCGAGTGCAGACGCAGGCTCATCCATCAGCAATACCGAAGGAGAGACAGCCATCGCACGGGCGATACAAAGCCGCTGTTGCTGTCCGCCGGACAATGCATAAGCCGACTCCTTCAACTTATCTTTCACCTCATCCCAAAGAGCCGCTCCTTTCAATGTTTCCTCCACACGCTGACGAATGAAAGCATTATCTTTTATTCCGTTCACACGAAGTCCGTAAGCCACATTCTCGAATATACTTTTCGGGAAAGGATTCGGACGCTGGAACACCATTCCTACATTCTTACGGAGTTCGTCCACTTCCACCCCTTTCGCATATATATTATGTCCGTCGATACGGATTTCTCCCTCCAGACGGGTAGCAGGAATCAAATCATTCATCCGGTTGAAAAGCCGGAGGAAAGTAGACTTACCGCAACCGGACGGTCCGATAAAAGCGACAACCGACTTTTCCTCAATCTGCATACTGATACCCTTCAATGCATGAAAATCTCCATACCAAAAGTTCACATCACGCGCATCTATTTTCACTGTATCCATATACTAATCTAGTTTGTTTTTACTCTTTTCTCAAAATACTTTCTCAATGCATTGGCCAGCAGATTCACGAACAGGATAATCATAATCAACACCAATGCCGTACCATAAGCCAGCGGCAATTGTGCCTCCATATCCGTTCCACTCGTGGAAATCACATACAAATGGTAAGGCAATGCCATACACTGATCAAAAATACCCGTTGGCAGTTGTGGCAGGAAGTATGCGGCACAAGTAAACAGAATCGGTGCCGTCTCTCCCGAAACACGTCCCAAGGCAAGAATCAACCCTGTGATAATGTTCGGCATCCCCATCGGCAGAATGACGTGCCAGATCGTCTGTAACTTCGTTGCACCCAAGGCCCGGCTGCCTTCACGCATACTGTCGGGAATGGCTTTCAGAGCTTCCTCCGTTGTCCGAATGACCAAAGGTACGCAAAGCAAACCTAATGTTAAAGAACCGGCCAAAATACTATCACCAAATCCCATATAATTGACAAACAGCGCCATACCGAACAATCCGAATACGATGGAAGGAATACCGCTCAAATTATTGGTCATCACTCGGATAAAGCGTACCAACTTACCTTTCGGCGCATACTCATTCATATAAATTCCGCTCATCACCCCTATCGGAAAAGCGAACAGCGCACTCCCCACCATCAGATAGAAAGTACCGACAATGGCCGGCCATATACCGCCACCTGTCATCCCGTCCGTAGGAGCCGAAGTGATAAAATCCCAACTGATAGCGCCGATTCCTTTATAGACGATAAATCCCAGAATTGCAAACAATATAAGTACAATGCAAAGGCTCAACAGCCGGAAAATCCCGAAAGCAACTTTCTGCGAACGGTGTTTAGCTTTATTATTACTCCGTATTTCCATCTTATTTGCTACGTTTTAATCCTTTAGAGGAAATATATTCCACACTAAAGTTGATAATCAATGTGATGAAGAACAGTACGACACCCAACAGGAACAACGCCTGATAGTGAGGTCCTCCCGCAGGAGCTTCTCCCAATTCGGCTGCAATCGTAGCCGGAATGGTACGCAAAGGCTCAAGGATTGTTGTCGGAATCACAGCCGCATTACCCGTCACCATCAATACTGCCATCGTCTCCCCGATAGCACGTCCGATACCAAGTACCACACCGGATGTAATCCCCGAAATAGAATAAGGAATCACTACCTTATATATCGTCTGCCATTGCGAAGCGCCCAATGCCAGACTCGCCTCACGCATCGCACGCGGACAGTTGCGCATCGCGTCTTCCGTCACCGTTATAATAGTAGGCAATGCCATAATGGCCAGTACGATACTTCCCGCCAAGCCACTCTCTCCTACCGGAAGATCAAACAATTTCTGAATCAACGGAACAATGACAATTAATCCGAAAAAGCCATAAACAACGGAAGGAATACCACTCAACAGTTCGATAATCGGTTTTAGCCAGTTCCGCACTTTCGGATTTGCCACTTCAGACATATAAATAGAAACCGACAGCCCGAACGGCAAAGCAAAAAGGATGGCAAACAGGCTCACCCACAACGTCCCGGTAATCAACGGCAAAAAGCCGAATTGAGCAGCCGGAGTAGCCGTAGGAAACCATTCGGCACCCGCAAATACATCCTTTACGGAAATAGTGTTATCCTCTATGAAATGTACCGCGTCCGGATGAACAATAAACTTCTGCGGAACAAAAGCTACGATGCCGGGCGTTTTCTCCACCAGCTCCGTAATCTTATCGCCTGCATATTCATAAGCAGATCCCAACTCCTCTTCCGTATAATACTGCGTTATGTCCTCCAAACGAAAAACCCGGATAGGGAGATCTTCCCCACCGAGTTCCTTCCAGTTCGTAATCTCTTCGTCAAAAACATTTTTTATCTGTGCGGGGCTCAACACGCTGACCTTATTGCTCTTATTTAGCGCCAACACATATCCCTCTTCAATCACTTTACTCTTGAACAGCCCGAAAGCTTCAGTGAAAAGGAAGAGTACAATCAGCAGAATAGTAATACTTGTCACAAAGCCGCTACAAGTCAACATTCCTTCTATAATCTTTTCAAATACCTTTTTCATATACCTGCTATGATTTCTGATGCAAAGAAAGCATCTCTTTATTAAGGAGGTGTGACTAACGTTTGAAGGAAATGTTTCAATCATGTTACGTTTGTGTTACAAGTATCATTTCCACTCCGGATGAAATGAAAATGTAATATCCGATTGCTTAATTTGCAACGTTAATAAAACGAAGAAATATGAAAGTGAGAAGAAACTTATTAATCGCCCTTTCCTTACTCTCGCTCGGTGCCAACGCACAACGTATTAAAGGTAGCGATACGGTACTGCCTGTCGCACAACAGACAGCAGAGCGGTTTATGAACCAGCACCCGGATGCCCGTGTCACAGTGACCGGTGGCGGAACCGGTGTAGGTATCTCCGCTTTAATGGATCATACAACGGACATCGCAATGGCTTCCCGCCCGATCAAGTTCAGCGAAAAGATGAAAATAAAAGGAGCCGGAGAAGAAGTAGACGAAGTGATTGTAGCCTACGATGCCCTTGCCGTGGTGGTGCATCCCTCCAATCCGGTAAAGCAGCTGACCCGCCAACAACTGGAAGACATTTTCCGGGGGAAGATAAACAACTGGAAACAGGTAGGCGGAGACGATCGCAAAATAGTGGTTTACTCGCGCGAAACATCGTCCGGTACTTACGAATTTTTCAAAGAGAGCGTACTGAAAAATAAAAACTACATGGCAAGCAGCCTTTCTATGCCGGCAACGGGTGCCATCATCCAGTCTGTCAGTCAGACCAAAGGAGCCATCGGATATGTCGGACTGGCATACGTATCTCCCCGTGTCAAAACGCTTTCCGTATCATACGACGGCACCCACTATGCCACGCCTACGGTAGAGAACGCCACCAATAAGACCTACCCCATCGTGCGCCCGCTTTATTACTACTATAATGTAAAAAATAAGGAACAAGTCTCACCCCTGATTCAGTTTATTCTCTCGTCCGACGGACAGGACATTATAAAAAAGAGCGGTTATATTCCGGTTAAATAAAAAAAATGTCCTACTTTTGTAGCCTAAATACAGATAACATTAACCGTTATGACAGATATTAAAAACGAAGAAGCAGGCGAAAAGAAAAGCTTGAACTTTATTGAACAGGCAGTAGAGAAAGACTTGAAAGAAGGTAAAAATGGTGGAAAAGTGCAGACACGCTTCCCGCCCGAACCTAACGGTTACCTTCACATCGGCCATGCCAAAGCTATTTGCCTTGATTTCGGCATCGCAGAAAAACACGGCGGTGTATGTAACCTTCGTTTCGACGACACAAACCCGACCAAGGAAGATGTGGAATATGTAGAAGCTATCAAAGAAGATATTCAATGGTTGGGCTACCAGTGGGGAAACGAATACTACGCTTCCGACTACTTCCAACAATTATGGGACTTCGCTATCCGCCTGATTCAGGAGGGAAAAGCATATATTGACGAACAAAGCTCCGAACTGATCGCACAGCAAAAAGGTACTCCTACCCAACCGGGTGTGGAAAGCCCTTACCGCAACCGTCCTATCGAAGAAAGCCTCGAACTTTTTAAGAAAATGAATAGCGGCGAGATCGAAGAAGGTGCTATGGTGCTCCGTGCCAAGATTGATATGGCCAACCCGAATATGCACTTCCGCGATCCGATTATTTATCGTGTAGTGAAACACCCGCACCACCGTACAGGTACTACCTGGAAGGCTTATCCGATGTATGACTTCGCTCACGGACAGAGTGACTTCTTCGAAGGAGTAACTCACTCGCTGTGTACACTCGAATTTGTGGTACACCGTCCTCTTTATGACCTCTTCATCGACTGGCTGAAAGAAGGAAAAGACCTGAACGACAACCGTCCTCGTCAGACTGAATTCAACAAACTGAACCTAAGCTATACCCTGATGAGCAAACGTAACCTGCTCACACTGGTAAAAGAAGGATTGGTGAACGGATGGGACGACCCCCGTATGCCGACTATCTGCGGTTTCCGCCGTCGCGGTTATTCACCGGAATCTATTCATAAATTTATTGATAAAATCGGATATACCACATACGATGCCCTGAACGACATCGCCCTGTTGGAAAGCTCCGTTCGGGACGACCTGAACAGCCGTGCCACCCGTGTATCGGCAGTGATCAACCCGGTTAAACTAATCATCACCAACTATCCGGAAGGACAGGTTGAAGAACTGGAAGCAATCAACAACCCGGAAGACCCGGAAGCAGGAAGCCACCTGATCGAATTCAGCCGTGAACTGTGGATGGAACGTGAAGACTTCATGGAAGACGCTCCCAAGAAATATTTCCGCATGACACCGGGACAGGAAGTACGCCTCAAAAATGCCTATATCGTAAAATGCACCGGTTGCAAGAAAGACGAAAACGGCGTAATAACAGAGGTATATTGCGAATATGACGCTAATACCCGTAGCGGTATGCCGGACGCAAACCGTAAGGTGAAAGGCACGCTCCATTGGGTAAGCTGCAATCACTGCCTGCAAGCAGAAGTACGTTTGTACGACCGCCTGTGGAAAGTGGAAAACCCGCGCGACGAACTGGCTGCCATCCGCGAAGCTAAAAATTGCGAAGCACTGGAAGCCATGAAAGAAATCATCAATCCGGACTCATTGAAAGTTCTGCCCAACTGCTACATAGAGAAGTTCGCAGCTACCCTGCCTACACTCTCCTACCTGCAGTTCCAACGGATCGGTTACTTTAATATCGACAAAGAATCAACCCCGGAAAAACTGATTTTCAACCGCACAGTAGGGTTGAAAGATACGTGGGGGAAGATTAATAAATAACCTTTCACCACAGATTACACGGATTAACACAGATTTTTATTCTATATTTCTCTAATCTGTGTTAATCCGTGTAATCTGTGGTGAACAAAATTAATAAAAATGGGTAGAAAGAACTCACCATCAGCCAAAAAGCAACTAGCCACACTTATCACAAACTACGAAAAAGCAAAAGCAGAAAACCGACAACTTTATCTGGATGCTGACCAACTGGCCGACATCGCCGACTGGTATGCCTCCGAACGGAAATTTGAAGAAGCACAAGAAGTAATCACCTACGGACTTAAGATACATCCGGGAAATACAGCTTTACTCATCGAACAAGCCTATCTCTACCTGGACACCCAAAAACTGCAAAAAGCAAAGAAAGTAGCAGATTCCATCACCGAAGATTTTGACTCGGAAGTGAAACTGCTGAAAGCCGAACTATTGCTGAATGGAGGAAAACTGGAAGAAGCCCAATGGCTATTAAGTACGATAGCGGATGCCGACGAACTGGAAACAATCATTGATGTCGTATTTCTCTATCTGGACATGGGATACCCGGATGCAGCCAAAGAATGGCTCGACCGAGGTAAATCGCGTTATGCCGAAGATGAAGAATATATGGCCCTCACAGCCGATTATCTGGCATCGACCCACCAAGTAGAATCGGCCATCATCTATTACAACAAACTCATCGACAAGTCCCCTTTCAACCCTTCCTACTGGATGGGACTGGTGAAATGTTACTTTGTTCAGGAACAAATAGACAAGGCCATCGAAGCCTGTGATTTTGCGTTGGCAGCCGACGATCAGTGTGGAGAAGCCTACGCTTATA
This sequence comes from Bacteroides sp. 1_1_30, assembly GCF_020982715.1. NCBI lineage: Bacteria > Pseudomonadati > Bacteroidota > Bacteroidia > Bacteroidales > Bacteroidaceae > Bacteroides > Bacteroides sp. 1_1_30. The sequence goes on along the minus strand of NZ_JAJKHN010000068.1, from coordinate 18,244 downwards.
AAGCGCATTGTTTTTTCTATCTGAACAATTCGGATGATGCCATCGAGAATTACCAAAAAGCGATCGAACTTAAATCCATCCCCCCTGAACTGGGTTATATGTTCATGGGAATATCCTACGGCAATAAAGAAGAATGGCAGAAAGCCGATGACTATTACGACAAAGTAATCGCACGTTTTGAAGAAGACGGAGACAGACAGTCTGTCCTATTAATAGACACATATACCAGCAAAGCCTTCGCCCTGTCTCATCTGGAAAGATATGAAGAAGCACATCAGCTCTGCGAGAAAGCCAAAGAGATAAACCCGAATGAAGGATTGATTTATCTGACAGAGGGAAAACTATATCTGGCAGAGGAGCTGGAAGACGAAGCAGCCTTGTCTTTCGAAAAAGCGATAGAGATTAACTCTAACATAGAAATGTGGTATATGATCGCCTCTGCTTATTCGGAAAGTGACTATCTGATAGAAGCCAAAGAATACTTTGAAAAAGCGTACCAGATGAATCCGAAATACGAAGATGTGACGGAGAAATTGAGTGTGCTTTGCCTCATGCACGGTGAAATCGACAACTTCTTTAAATACAACAAAGAATGTGAACATCCACTGGAAGAAGATATGATTCTGGATCTGTTAAATAGTCCCGAACATAGAGAGGAAGATGAAAGGACTCTCAAAGAAGTGTGGGAACGCATGAAAAAGGAGAATAAGAAAAAGAAGAAAGGGAAAAAATAAATCAGATTAATAAATTCTATCCTCAAAAAACATGGAATCAGTAGCAGAACTTCTTAAATGGGTATTAGAAAATTTGAACTATTGGGTAGTCACCATTTTTATGGCTATCGAAAGTTCTTTTATTCCCTTCCCCTCGGAAGCCGTAGTGCCACCTGCCGCATGGAAAGCTATGGCAGACGACAGTATGAATATCTTTCTCGTGGTCCTATTTGCCACCATAGGAGCAGATATCGGTGCATTAGTAAATTATTATCTGGCGCGTTGGCTGGGTCGTCCTATTGTCTATAAATTCGCTAATAGCCGTTTAGGGCACATGTGCCTTATTGACGAGGAAAAAGTACACCATGCAGAAGAATATTTCAGAAAGCACGGCGCAGCCTCCACTTTCTTTGGCCGTCTCATTCCGGCAGTACGCCAACTTATCAGTATTCCCGCAGGATTAGCCGGCATGAAATTAGGACCTTTCCTACTTTACACCACTCTCGGCGCTGCGATATGGAACAGTATATTGGCTCTACTCGGATACCTGATCTACCGGTTTACAGACCTCAAAACCACTAATGACGTCTATGTAATGGCAACCACATACAGCCACGAAATCGGCTATGTCATTATAGCAGTGGTGGTATTGGTCATCGGATTCCTGGCTTATAAGGGACTGAAGAAGAAAAAATAAGTATTAAGTATTAGGTATTAAGTATTACCATGACTAATACTTAATACCTAATACTTAAAAACCAATCCTTAGAAATTGAATTGGACTCCCACTCCCAAGATCTCTTTAAATTGTACACGAGATCCTTTGGTACCATCCTTTTGTACAATCTTCACATCATCGTCATACATCAGGTTAGTAGTGAGCGTGGTTGAAAACCATTTATTGATAATCATATTTATTTGCACCTCCCAGTTCACATCTATGTTCAATGGCTTGTGCAGATAATCGGAATATAAATCCAAACGCGAATATACTGTCATATTCTTCAAAAATTCATATTTGGCTTCCCCTTTCAAGTTAGCACCGAAGCTGGATAACAGGTGTTTGCCCGGGTCCACTCCATAAGCTCCTTCGTCCGAGAGACGGTCATTGAGAACAAATGTTCCGCGCCATGCAGCAGGAGACAATACAACGGTAAATATCTTACCGGGATCATAAGTAAAGCCCAAACCGGTAGTCAAATAAGCGGGAGCCATAAATTCAGAGATAGCAACATCTTTATTGACAGAATAGTCATATCCGGGAGAGAACTGCGTCTGGAAAGTAGCGAATGCGCTGGCATACCAACTTTTGGCAATAGCATAGCCATAATTCGTATTCAAATAAATCTTATCATTAGCCTTCCTGGTTCCGTCGTCACCTGTCTTATTCAATCCATAAGCCAGTTCGATACGATTATTCCACAAATGTTTTCCTTTCTTATAATTAATCTGATAAGTGCCCTGCAAGTCAAAGGCAACAGAGTTATCACCTCCGGCAGCCCAGTTAGTCAGGCTCACCTGTGTCAGTTTCAGTCCGGCAAATCCTTCTTTTGTCCAGGGAGAAGTTTGTGTACTATCGGCAGTTTGAGCCGACAGGGTTCCAGCACCCATACATAGCAGGGTGATGAATAGAGTTTTCATCTTGTTCATGATAGTTGAGGTTTAGTGTAGAAAAAACACAACCTAACAAGAACGGAGCCTTGGCAGTTTACCAAGCCTTTTTACCAGTTCCCATTAGGTCAAAATCTTTAAGATAAGTAGCAGTATTAGGTATTAGCCGTATTCGTTTATTAGCTGCAACTAATAGTTAATACCTAATACTTAATACTCCATATTCTATATTACTTTACAGCAGCTAAGGCTTTATCATAATCAGGCTCCTGGGTGATTTCAGGAACAAGTTCCGTATAAGCAATCTTGCCATCCTTGCCAATCACAACTACCGCACGGGCCAAAAGTCCTGCCAACGGACCATCTGCCATACGCACTCCGTAACTTTCGTCGAAATCAGAGAAGCGGAAATCAGACAGTGGAATTACATTTTCAATACCTTCCGTTGTACAGAAACGACCGTGCGCAAAAGGAAGGTCCTTAGAGATAGCCAATACTACCGTATCTTTCAGTCCGGCAGCCATCTTATTAAACTTACGTACAGAGGTTGCACATACGCTGGTATCCAGACTGGGGAAAATATTTAAAATCACATTTTTACCATTTAAATCTTTCAGAGAGAAAGAAGATAAATCTGTTTTTACCAGCTCGAAGTCAGGAGCTACCTTACCTACTTGTATAAATTCACCGATTAGTTTCACCGGTTGTCCTTTGAAATTTGTTGTTGCCATAATGCATCTATATTTAAAATTTACTTTATATAGGAAACAACGATTCCCCCAAATATGTTCACGGAAAACCTTTTCTAAATTGAATTTGTTATTCCACAACGAAATCACCCTAGTATTCAATTTAAAATATAAAATGTATGGAAACTGTATTCAATGAGATTCAACATTCAGTAAAAAATTGGTGGACTTCTCTTCTTTTGGGAATCGTGTATATCATTGTAGCCCTTTGGCTCATGTTCTCACCCGTGAGCACCTATGTAGCTTTAAGTATCATTTTCAGCGTATCGATGTTGATAAGCGGTATTTTAGAAATTATCTTCGCTTTTAGCAACCGGAAAGGTGTCCCGAGCTGGGGATGGTATATCGTAGGCGGACTGATCGACCTTGTTCTGGGTATCTACCTGATTGCCTACCCAATGGTCAGCATGGAAGTCATTCCTTTTATCATAGCTTTCTGGCTTATGTTCCGCGGCTTCTCCTCCACCGGCTATTCCATCGACTTGAAACGTTACGGAACCCGCGACTGGGGCTGGTACATGGCTTTCGGTATCCTTGCCATTCTGTGTTCCCTTTTAATATTATGGCAACCCGCCATAGGAGCACTCTACGCAGTCTACATGATTTCTTTTACTTTCCTCATCATCGGACTTTTCCGTGTCATGCTTTCATTTGAACTAAAAAATCTGCATAAAAGAAAATAAAAATCTTTCGGCACTTACTTTGGTATTTTGTTTATCTTTGTAGGCAATTTACATGAATCAATTAATTAAAAAGGAAGAAAATTATGGCAATGCATACATGGTTTGAGTGCAAGATCCGTTATGAGAAAGTAATGGAAAACGGAATGCAGAAGAAAGTAACTGAACCTTATCTTGTTGATGCACTCAGTTTTACAGAAGCAGAAGCACGGATTATCGAAGAAATGACTCCGTTTATCTCCGGAGAATTTACCGTTTCGGACATCAAACGTGCTAACTATAGCGAATTATTCCCCAGTGACGAAGAAAGTGCCGACCGCTGGTTCAAATGCAAACTTATTTTTATCACGCTCGATGAAAAAAGCGGTGCGGAAAAAAAGACTTCCACTCAAGTATTGGTACAAGCTGCCGACTTGCGTGATGCAGTGAAAAAGCTGGATGAGGGCATGAAAGGAACCATGGCAGATTATCAGATCGGTATGGTATCCGAGACTCCGCTCATGGATGTATATCCTTACAGCGCCGAACCGAATGACAAACCGGAATTTGATCCGTCAAAAGCATAAGTAACAATGAGTATTGCTGACAATTTAAAGCAAGTGCTGGCCGAACTCCCTCAAGGAGTCCGGCTGGTTGCTGTCTCAAAATTCCATCCCAATGAAGCGATAGAAGAAGCATATCAGGCGGGACAGCGTATTTTTGGAGAAAGCAAAGTGCAGGAAATGACAGCTAAATACGAAAGTTTGCCGAAAGATATCGAATGGCATTTTATCGGACACCTGCAAACGAATAAAATCAAATACATGATACCATACGTAGCGATGATTCATGGAATTGATAGTTATAAACTACTGGCCGAAGTCAACAAACAAGCTGTCAAGGCCGGACGTACTGTGAACTGCCTGTTGCAGATTCACGTTGCACAGGAAGAAACCAAATTTGGTTTCAGTCCCGAAGAATGTAAAGAGATGCTGAATGTCGGAGAATGGAAAGAGCTGACTCATGTGCACATCTGCGGATTAATGGGTATGGCCAGCAACACCGATTGTATTGAACAAATCAACCGGGAATTTTGTTCACTAAATAGACTCTTTAACGAGATAAAAACAACTTGGTTCACCCACTCTGATACTTTCTGCGAACTATCAATGGGAATGTCACATGACTATCACGAAGCCATTGCCGCAGGAAGTACGCTGGTACGAGTAGGAAGCAAAATTTTCGGAGAAAGAAATTATTGATTAAGTATTAAAAAACATATTGCTATGACCGATTTAAAAACTACTTTCGCAGGGCTTTCTCTTAGAAACCCTATCATCATCAGTAGCTCAGGGCTGACCAACAGTGTCGGCAAAAACAAAAAATTGGCCGAAGATGGTGCCGGTGCTATCGTTCTGAAATCACTGTTTGAGGAACAGATCATGCTGGAAGCAGATCAACTGAAAGACCCGGCATTCTATCCCGAAGCCAGTGACTATCTGGAAGAATATATCCGTGAGCACAAGTTATCTGAATACCTGACTTTAATAAAAGAAAGCAAAAAGGTATGCCCCATTCCTATCATTGCCAGCATCAACTGCTACACTGATTCCGAATGGATTGATTTTGCAAAGAAGATTGAAGAGGCTGGTGCCGACGCATTGGAAATCAATATCCTCGCCTTGCAATCAGAACTGCAATATACATACGGTTCATTCGAACAACGCCACATCGACATTCTCCGCCGCATCAAGCAGACGGTTAACATTCCCGTTATCATGAAGCTGGGTGATAACCTGACCAATCCTGTGGTATTAATCGATCAGTTGTATGCCAACGGTGCAGCCGCAGTTGTTCTCTTCAACCGCTTCTATCAGCCGGACATCAACATCGAAAAGTTGGAGCATATTTCAGGAGAAATATTCAGCAATGCTTCCGACCTCGCCAATCCGCTCCGCTGGATTGGAATTGCATCTGCAGTAGTAGATAAGATCGACTATGCGGCTTCCGGTGGTGTTGCCAATGCTGAATCAGTAGTGAAAGCGATCCTTGCCGGTGCTTCAGCCGTAGAAGTATGTAGCGCAGTCTATCTGAATACAAACGCATTTATTGGAGAAGCCAACCGCTTCCTCTCTGCATGGATGGAACGCAAAGGATTCGAAAATATAGCTCAATTCAAAGGCAAACTGAATATCAAAGATATTAAAGGCGTCAATACATTTGAACGTACACAGTTCCTTAAATATTTCGGAAAGAAAGAATAATGAAATGAAGAATGAAAAATGAAGAATGAAGAATGAAGAATAAGCTGCGCTATTATGCTGCATAGTAAATTCTTCATTTTTCATTCTTCATTTTCATTTCCTACAGCAGGTTGCTTGCCAGTTCACTCAATTCACTTCGTTCACCTTTCAGCAAATTGACGTGTGCAAAGATATTCTGGTCTTTCATACGATCAATCATATATACCAAGCCATTGGACTGACTATCCAGATAAGGTTGGTCAATCTGCTGGATATCTCCCGTAAATACCATCTTCGTACCTTCGCCTGCACGGGTGATGATTGTCTTTATTTCATTTGGGGTCAGATTCTGCGCTTCGTCAATGATGCAATACATTTCGCTCAAACTACGACCACGGATAAATGCCAGAGCTTCAATCACCAGCTGTTCGCTTTTCTGCATATCTTCTATGCGCTTCACTTCGGTAGAGTTTGCTGCAAACTGACGTTTTATCACGTTCAGATTGTCAAATAATGGTTGCATATAAGGAGCTACTTTCTCTTGTGCATCTCCCGGAAGGAAACCTATGTCTTTATTAGAAAGCGCTACAACAGGACGTGCCAGCAAAATCTGTTTGTAATCCGTCAGCTTGCCCAAAGCAGCAGCCAAAGCCAGCAATGTCTTACCTGTTCCTGCTTTTCCTGTCAGAGCCACCAGTTTGATATTCGGATCATTCAGGATCTCAAAAGCAAAACTCTGTTCCGCATTCCGGGGTTCGATTCCATAATTTTTCCCTTTCAGCACGCGGATAATAGAATGTGTGAAAGGATTGTAGCGTGCCAGTACACTGTTCCGGTCACTCTTCAACACAAAACATTCATTGGGATGAACCAAATCTTTAAAGTCGAATTCACTCAAGTCAATACCTTCTTTGGAAGAATAAATGCGGTCGATCAATGCAGGATCTACATTTTCAAAAATCTCATTCGACTTCTCGAACACATCTACATTGACCACCTTATCCGTAATATAATCTTCGCAAAGCAGACCGATTGAACGAGCTTTCATACGCAGATTCACATCCTTGGTTACTAAGATAGATTTCACATTCGGATACTTATCGGCCAGGTATTCGGTTGCTGCCAAAATCAGATGGTCGGGTTTCTTTATTGGAAACGATTCCCAAACTTTGGTAGCCGGCACATTGCTTGTCACAACAAACAGACGTCCCAATCCTTCGCCGAGTTTCACCCCTTCGGAGAAAAGCTCGTCGCTAGTCAATACATCCAATTCGCGTACGAACTCACGAGCATTGAAATTAATCTGCTCGTTTCCTTTTTTGAACTTATCCAGTTCTTCGAGTACAACAAGAGGGAGGTAAATATCATTTTCCTGAAAATTCTTCAAGCAATTGTAATCGTGAAGAATAACATTTGTGTCTAACACAAAATTTTTCTTAGTTCCCATGATTTCTTAGATTTAAATGTTGATATTTGCAATCTCATTCGCCAATCCCCGCATTTACGGTTAGATTGACGGTTCTAAAGATAAACAAATTAGCGGGCAATAAAGATTGCCCGAAGTTAAATATTATAAAACATGGACTATCAGAACACTTTAAAGTACTTATATGAGAGTGCGCCAATGTTTCAACAAATAGGAAGCAAAGCATATAAGCCAGGTTTAGAGACTACTCATCGATTGGACGAACATTTTGGGCATCCTCATCAACAATTCAAGACGATACATATCGCCGGAACCAATGGAAAAGGATCCTGTTCACATACCATCGCAGCCGTATTGCAATGCGCCGGTTACCGGGTAGGACTATTCACCTCCCCTCATTTAATCGACTTCCGCGAACGTATCCGTATCAACGGTGAGATGATACCAGAAGAGTATGTAGTCAATTTCGTAGAAGAGCATCGCTCTTTCTTCGAGCCGTTGCATCCTTCATTCTTCGAACTGACCACCGCTATGGCATTCCGTTATTTTGCCGACCAGAAAGTAGATGTAGCAGTTATCGAAGTAGGCATGGGCGGAAGATTGGACTGTACGAATATCATCCATCCGGATTTGTGTGTTATCACCAACATAGGCCTCGATCACACCCAATATCTGGGTGACACGCTGACGAAGATTGCCAAAGAGAAAGCCGGAATTATCAAAGAAGGAGTTCCAGTCGTTATCGGCAGAGCCCAAGGGGCGGTGAAACGTGTATTTACCATGAAAGCTAAAGAAAAGAATGCGCCCATCGAATATGCCCGTGAAAATGCCCGGTACTGGGACATGGAAATAGTTCCTTATTCGAAATTGCAAGAAATAAGACCGATGATGGACAACACAATTCAGAGCATGCACGAAATGATCGAAGCAATGGACGAACAATCAGAAGAAGAGGCAAATCAGATGCGGCAAGCATTACTCATGTTAGACCTGCCAGACAGTCTACGTGCGCTAGACCAGATACTCGACAAAAGAAAAGATGCTATCAAAATCAACAATGAGATGTTTCCTTTCGGACTTTTCACAGAGTTGAGCGGAGCTTACCAATTCGAAAATATGTTTACCATCCTAAAAGCCCTTGCGACACTGACCCGTCTGAACTACAACATCAGATCCCAGGACTATCGCGCAGGTCTTGCAAACGTATGTCAGCTCACCGGTCTGATGGGGCGTTGGCAGAAAGTACACAGCTATCCGGATATTATCTGTGACACGGGACATAATGTTGATGGAATCGAATATATCCATGTACAGCTCAATGCCATTCACAAAACCTTCGGTCAGGAGATCCATTTTGTATTCGGCATGGTCAATGACAAAGACATCCGAGGGGTTCTGCGAGCATTGCCGAAATATGCCACCTATTATTTTACCAAAGCAAGCGTTAAACGCGCGCTTCCGGAAAATGAACTACTAGCATTGGCAGAAGAAGCCGGATTGAAAGGTACCACCTACCCCACTGTTGTAGAAGCTGTACAGGCGGCAAAAAAAAACTGCCCCCCAAAAGATCTGATCTTTGTAGGAGGCAGCAGTTTCATTGTCGCAGATTTGTTAGCGAACCGCGATACACTCAATCTCTACTAACGCATCCTTGGGCAGAGCTTTTACGGCAACCGCCGAACGTGCCGGAAAAGCTCCGTCAAAATACGTGGCATACACGCCATTCATCCCTGCAAACAGGGACATATCCTGAAGAAATACAGTAGTTTTGACAATGTTTCCCATTGTCAATCCTGCTTCTTCAAGAATGTGTTTGATATTCTCCAACGACTGGCGAGCCTGTCCTTCTATCCCTTCAGCCATCTGTCCCGTAGCGGCATCAATAGGCAACTGACCGGACACAAATACCATACCATTAGCTTCTATCGCCTGACTATAAGGGCCGATAGCCCCCGGAGCTTTCTCACTGCAAATTACTTTTTTCATATCTATTTCTTTTTCTGTTTATAATGGATTTCAAAGATAAAAATAAATTCTGAATAAGATTATTGCCATCATTCATCATCTATTTTTCATCCTTCGAAATCTTAAACCCCAGTTTCATTATCAGTTTCAAGGTTTCCACTGAAGAATTTCTGTCATATACCTTTTCTTCTTCAGGCAATTCTTCATACGGAACCAGGCACGGATGCTGTTTCAATACATCATCCCGCTTTTCGCCATACGTCCAACCTTGTTCTATTCTGGTTTTCGACCAGACCTCATGAACATTCTTAGCCATTTCTTCTACCAGGTATTCCAATTCCTTCGGGAGTTGGATGTGTCCTGTATCCACCGGATTGGGAATATACTCTTTCATCTTACAAATCATTATTTATTATGTTACACTTACAAATTTAGACAAAATATTGAATAACAAACAGGTTAATAACAAAAAAACCTCCTGCAAAACGAATTTCGCAGGAGGCTCTATTATTTCTTCTTTAATAAGATTATTCAGCCTTTTCTTTATCTTCCTCTACAGGAGCTTCCGCAGGTGCAGGAGCAGCTTCTACCGGCTTGTCAACTTTTACATCTTCTCTTGAAACGTTTACAGTCACGTTTACAGAAGCAGGTTGTGCCTGATACGGCATACGGTTTTTCGGATCTGCACCATAAGGATTAGGACCTACCGTGCCATCTGCAAACAGCATGTACAATGCAAAAATCCAACCAACAATAGGCACACAGCACAACAAAATCAGCCAACCGGATTTATTTAAGTCGTGCAGACGTTTCACCCCCTGTGCCAGAGAGAACCAAATAGATGCAATCATAGCAGCAAGACCGATCAATAAACCAAATACTGATCCCCCGGCCGATCCGCTGGCAGCACCCAAAACAAATGTACCTACGCCTAGTGCCCATGCAATACTAGAAACTATACCACCAATAATGCCTGACAAGAAGTATTCGATTCTACGAATACGACCGTCAAATGAGAAAGGAGCTTTGAACATAATTTATTAAGTTTATATGAATAAATAAGTGAGTTTTTACCCGTGTTTCTCAATATGAAAGCAAAGATATAAAAAAAATTAAATAAAGAAAGGATTCGGGCAAAAAGATTGAAAAAATGCCCTATTTTCTGTAGAAATCACAATTTCACCCCATCCCATTGCATCACTACCACCCACTCTTTCGGTTGGCAAGTTCCATGAAAACGGTGCGGAACCGTAGCAACCACCAAATCACAATTGGAAGCTAATACGGTTCTTAACTCCTTCAGCAACATATCCATCCGGATGATTAAATGAAGATACTCCGTCATACACCGGATCACGCGCACATACTGATAAATACACATATCCTCTCCCCGTCTTATCTCACTCAGTGTTTTGGGAGAGATATCAAGTTCGCTCGTAAAAAAACTGTTACTGAAAATACGATCCATATCCATTAAAGCCAATACCAAATTGCTCAAAAACTCGTATGGTTCCTGTTTTTCTTTTGCCATGTCATTCTATGATTAATAATTTATAATATTTCAGTTTTTATTTGCTTTATCAAGTACTATTCACATAGGGAAGCAACCCTATTTTTAATATCCCGACCTTTGTTCCCGTTATCTGATAGTCAGGTAACTCAATCTTACAAAAAACAATTTTATATGAAAGCCTTAGAAGAAATCAAAGTCTCGGTTTACGAGAACGTGTATTCAAAAAAGCCCAAAGTCATGTCTTTCCTTGAAGTCATCATTATGTGTATTCATCCGGTCTATGCCTCTATTATAAACGCTATCCGCCGATACTATGCAGAAGGAGACCATGCCGCGGCACAGAAGTTGAAGAGCCAGCTCCCCTGTTTCACTCCGGCAGGTACTTTTGACGGAGCACATGCCATCAAAAACTTCCTCCTCCCCAGCCATATTGTCGGGCTCGATTACGATCATGTAAAAGATCGTCTTCAAGTCATCCAACGTTGTGCAGCAGATCCTCACACGGTAGCGGTCATAGAAAGTCCTACCGACGGAGTGAAAGTTTTCGCCTATGTGGAAGGTATCGAAAACCGCCATCGTGAAGGGCAGCAATTAGTGAGCCGTTACTACAATCAATTGCTGGGATTGGAGAGTGATCCGGCCTGCAAGGACGAAAGTCGTCTGTGTTATTTCAGTTATTCGCCCAATGGGTATGTTGCCGGTCTTTATCAGGCATTTGTGTTGGAACCACATCTAAAAGAGGAAACAAACGCTTCCTCTGAAAATAAAGTGCTTCCTCCCTTTCCTCTTCAGGATAATACCCCGGAAAACGTGTCTGAAGCAGAAATCGTCCAATTTATTTCGTCCTATATTTTCCTCCATCCCCTGACAGCCGGACAACGTCATTCCAACGTCTTTAAACTTGCCTGCGAAGCCTCCCGCCGACACTATCCGCAAGAAAGCATATTACGTGAGCTTACTGCATTTTTCGAACATACAGATTTTCGTCCCGAAGAATTGACAAGTGTTTTATCATCTGGATACAAGCAAGTTAACGAGCACGCACCTGCTTCCTCTACAGCCACCTCTTCTTCCTTTCAAAAGGACATAAGGACAAAAATCCCCTATGGTACTTTAGAAAACTCCGATAGCACCGAAGAAGCCTATTGGCTGGGAGAAGAATTCAGGAAAGGAACACCTTTATTCCCGCGCGATTTGTACAATAATCTTCCCGATCTACTGAATGACTGTATCATTGAAGACGCAAGCGACCGCGAACAAGACATCTCCCTCCTTTCCGATCTTACCGCACTAAGTGCGGCACTTCCACAAACTTTCGGAATTTATAACCACAAAAAATATTCCCCCCATTTGTTCAGTGTCATATTTTCTTCTGCCGGCAGCGGTAAAAGCATTGCCCAAACCGGACGCTATCTATTGGAAGAAATACAGACTGAAATACTGTCTACCAGTGAATCCATGTTAAAAAACTACCATACAGCGCACAATACCTGGCAAGCAGAATGTCAGCGGAAAAGGAAAAAAGGAGAAACGTGTTCCGAAGAGCCTCAAAGACCTCCTTTTAAAATGTTATTCATTCCCGCCACTACCAGTTACACCCGTATGCAAATTCAGATGCAGGACAACGGTTCGCAAGGAAGTATCATTTTCGATACGGAAGCCCAAACGCTCTCCACGGCCAATCACCTGGATTGTGGTAACTTCGATGATATGCTCCGCAAAGCTTTTGAGCACGAAAACATTGATTCTTCCTATAAAGCCAACGGTATCATCCCAATCTATATCCGTTATCCCAAATTAGCTTTGCTTCTAACGGGTACTCCCGGACAGATTGACTGTTTATTAAACAGTTACGGAAACGGACTTCCCAGCCGTATTCTGGCTTACACTTTCCGTGAAGCTCCCCACTGGAAAGAGATGGGTGATGATTGTATTTCATTGGAAGACTCTTTCAAGCCGATTGCCCATCGTGTCTACGAACTATATAATTTCTGCCTGGCGCATCCTGTTTTATTTCATTTCACCCGTCCGCAATGGAACCGTCTGAATGAGATTTTCTCACGTATGCTGTCCGAGGTAGCGATGGAGGGCAATGATGACCTCCAAGCCGTAGTGAAGCGCTATGCTTTTCTGGTGATGCGTATCAGCATGATTCAGACCCGCATCCGGCAATTTGAGGCAACCGATCTCTCCTCCGAAATTTATTGTATAGATGCCGATTTCGAACGATCTCTTCAAATCGTTCTATGTTGTTACGAGCACAGCCGTCTGTTACACTCATCCATGCCGGCTCCTGCGGTCCGTCCTCTGAAGAATCCGGACATTATTCGTAATTTCGTCAATGAGTTGCCTGACAGCTTCACTACAGATGAAGCAATTCAGATTGGCGCAAAATACGATTTCAACCTTCGTAAGGTTACACGTCTTCTAAAATCACTTAACGGAATAAAAATCAGCAAGGTATCTCATGGTTCTTATACTAAGATGAATAAATAACAGTCATAGGTGTCTTTTTGTCCTTTTGTCCTTTTGGAGAATTGGAAAAACATCGGGAGATTTGAAAAAAACATCTCAATAATTGAAATCAAACATTGGGAAGTTTCGATACAAATCTCCCAATGTTTTTTCTTTTTATCTATGCGCCCGTGTACGTCACTATGCGTCATGTCACTTTTCCAATGTATTACTTTTGTCATGTAATCGATTACAAGAGAATTAAACATTTAAAAATTAGAAATTAAAAATTAAAAGTTTATGGCACAGAATTACACTCTCATGGCTCGCAAGAACCTGTTGAAACCTGATGAAACTCCGAAGTACTATGCAGTGGCACGTAGCGGTCGCAAAGTAACGGTCAAGGAAGTCTGCAAACGAATTACCGAACGTTCTTCTTACTCCAAAGGAGAATTGGAAGGTTGTATCGGTGAGTTCCTGCTCGAAATCGTCAATGTACTGGAGGAAGGAAACATCGTGCAGATGGGTGACCTGGGCAATTTCCGTATGAGTATCAAAACGGGTACTCCTACTGATACGGTAAAAGAATTCAAGGCATCGTGTATCGATAAAGGCAAAGTACTTTTTTATCCGGGAAGTGATCTTCGCAAACTGTGTAAGACGCTGGATTATACATTGTATAAAAGTGATTCTTCCGCAGATTCGGATAAAGATCCACTGCCTGATGATGGTGACGACAATCAAGGAGGCTCCGGCAGCGGAGAAGCTCCGGACCCGGCGGCATAATCAACCGGTTGTTGATTGGTTCTTGAGTTTATAGTTTATAATGCATGAGTATCTATTCTTTAATTTAAATTCGTATGAAAAAGCAACTTTGGAAAAACATTCTCCAGTTTATCGTGACTATCGCGACTTCTATCATCTCGGCTATCGGTGTAACGTCCTGTGTGGGGCATTAATCTCCTGCTGACCGATATGGAAAATTCAGAAGAAAGCTATCTCCCACGTGAGATTAAGTTGTTGGTGATTCATTGCAGCGCAACGCGCTGCAATGTTCCCTTCACCGTAGAACAGCTTCGACAATGTCATCTGCAACGAGGTTTCAAGGATATAGGTTATCATTTTTACATCACCCGCAATGGGGAACTTCACCATTGCCGGCCGGTATCGGAACCGGGAGCGCATGTGAGAGGATTCAACCGGCACAGTATTGGAATCTGCTATGAAGGTGGACTGGATGAAGAAGGCCGTCCGGCAGACACGAGAACGCAAGCGCAGCGTTTTGCGTTGCTTGACTTGTTGACGATTCTCAAACATCAGTATCCGGAAGCGCAAATCATGGGGCATTATCAACTTAGTGCTTCGATTCATAAGGCTTGTCCCTGTTTTGACAGTCGCAAGGAGTATATGGATATATAAAAAGAACTACGGGAGCTGGCGAAAGTGCAGTCTCCCGTAGTTCTTTTTTATGTTTATATCATTTAGAGATTCAATTATTACAGCATTTATAGCTCTCCCGGCTTTCCTAAATAATAGGTAATAAGCCGTACCTCTCTCACAGAAAATGCCTTTGTCTTCGGATGAAAGTCGGTAGACAGTATCTCATTCATCAATGGCTTGCATCTCCTCATCCACCTTCGGAGTTTATTGACCGAAGCACGAATCGTCAAATCAGGAAAATACATCTGCGCCAACTCTTGTTTATTATAACATTTCACTACAAATTCTGAATGTTCCATCGTTTCTTTATTACTGTTTTATATGCTATAAAGTTACAAAAATTAGAACATATAAACAAAGAAAGAAGAGGCTATTATCCGGTATAATGGGAATAAAAAGAAATATCAACGATCTTCACAGACAGTTGATATAGTGGGAAATTCACATCGGCTTTAACCTCCGATGTCAGGGCGTAGATTAGAAATGCGCCGTCGCGCTATTTCTAATCCACAATGTAGGAGAATCATGCTTTTTACAGCATGAAGCTAGGGACCTACATTTTTTTCATCTCACATACGAAACACTCACGTGTTTATTACATCTCAACATTTTATTTTATATACAAACATCTAATTATTAACACAACTAGCTCAGTAAAAACTTCTAAGGAATTCCATTAACATACTGATACCATAATCATTAGATTTATCAATATTACAATGAATGTCTACACTCTTTACACATATTCCATATAAACAACAAGTTGCCAATAATATATCTTTTCCACATTCTACGTGGTTCTTTCAATAGCCGATAACACCACTCTAGCGAGTTCTGCTGCCACCACATAGGAGCACGTTTTACCGTTCCTGCATAAAAATCAAAAACTGCACCAATCGTACCACAATGGCAATGAATCTGTAATTCATTCCAATGAGTATATATCCATTTTTCTTGTTTTGGAGCAGTCATACCTATCCATAACAAATCAGGGTTAGCTTTATTGATAGCAGTTATAATCGCATTATTTTCTTCTTCATTGAATTCTGATTTATAAGGAGGAGAATAAGTCTCTACTTCAATATTAGGAAAATCCTCTTTACTCCGTTGCTTTATCATTGACAATACCTTCTCACTGCTGCCCATAAAAAAACACTTTCCACCACTTTGATTTAGTTTTTCCATCTCAAACATGAATAAATCCCAACCAGCAATGCGTTCTTTTGGCTTAGATTTCGCATTTAGCCAACGACAAGCTTTGACAATACTTGCACCATCTGGAATTAATACATCACCTTGCCGCAAGGCTTCGGCAAAGAGCAAGTCTTGCTGTGCGGTGTTATAAGAATGAGCATTAATAGTATTAATCAGTAGTTTACCAGATGGCAAGAAAGTTAACCCTTGGCGGTTTTCCACCAAAGGTAAGTTTTTCAAATTCAATAACATTGTATGTTGTAGTTTTATCTCTATAATATTGATTATATCAGAGAAAGATTCTGAGACAAAATTTCGGTTATTCGATGCTCAAAGCGCTGTTGTGTAAACTCACTATAAAATTTTTTATAACCCGCATCCCCCAATGTAGCTCTTAAGTCCACATCATCTAATAATTTAGCTATGCAATCAGCTAATGAAACTGGATTTTTCTTTTCACAAATCAGACCCTCTACCCCATCTCTCACCATATCTAGTATTCCTCCTTCATCTGTTGAGATAATAGGTAGCTTATGTGCCATTGCCTCTAAAATAACCAAGGGAAAACACTCATTATAATAATAGGTGGGGAAAACGAAAATATCTGCCTGACAAAAGAAATCTTCTTTTTCTTCTCCTATTTTTCGACCGGCATAAATAACTATATTATTTAATCCTCTTTTTTCTACCTCATCAGCAAATTGTACAGCATCTATTTCTACAGTTTCTCCACCTACAAAATGGCAAACGAAAGTATATCCTTTTTCCTTCAAAATACAACAAGCATCAAGCAACGTCCACACACCTTTACTTACTAATAAATTAGAAAGAAAAAGCAAATGAGGTATTTTGTTATTCTTTCTTATTCTCCACTCTTCTTTAAGTAGTTCCGGAATGCCATTCGGACAAACATACACATCTTCCTTCTTTACATATTTTGCTATATCCCTGTACAGAACTTCCGCTAATAGTATTACTTTCAAATTTTTAAAGAAATGTTTATATAGCAAATCATCCAACCACTTTTTCTGGCAATTTGCAACACCTTTATTATGATAATGAGCCAATACTTTACAGCCCAGTCCTTTGAGAATTTGCACTACAATAAAATCTTTACAAAACGCTTTTCCCCTAGCATTAGGAGTTATATACACTAAATCAGGATGAACACTTTTTACGAGATGAACAATCTGTTTCAATAAAAATGCATATTTCAAAATCTTTTTCAAACTAAACTGTCCTATATCAGACAAATCACCAGCTGTTGCAAGATTTATATAATAACAATCGAAAGAAGAATTTATAAGTTTACTTTCTTGAATATACTTCCCTACCATAGAAGCACCATGTATAGGGGGAGGAAGATGGAGGATGAAAAGAATACTATTTTTCATTACACATCATTTGATTTATAACCTTCAAATATTCTTTAGTTATGATGGACCATCTAAACTTATCTCGCATTTGAAAGTTCCTTTCGCCATTCTTTTCTATTAGCATAGGCTTTTTTGATAATTCAAGCAATATTGACGTTAGATCTTTTTGCGTTTTGAAATAGAAACCACCCTGATTATTAAAAATAATATCTGAAGCAACACCTACTTTCGTTGTTATAATATTAAGTCCTAAAACAAATGGTTCTGCAATACATTGCCCAAAGGTTTCATTATTACTTGCTACAACAGCTGTATTACTCTTTTTATAATACGAAAGTATCTCCTTTTTTGAACAATATCCTGGAAACAAGACTTGCTGATCACATTCCAGTTCTTTACATAAATCTTTCATCTTTTGCAACAATCCCCCTCCCCCAGGCAATATCAATATAGAATCCATATCATGAGTTATACTTCGGTATTCTGCAAATGCTCTTATTATTAGATCCTGATTTTTTCCTATTCGAAATTGGGCTGGATAAATCAATCTCAACTTATCTAAAGACAATGGATGATAAAATTCTTCAAAAAAAGACTCATCAATTCCTAAAGGAAGTATCGCTGTTTTATAAGATAACCAACGAAAATTTTTTTTCAATGATGTACACATGCATATCACTTTATCCACAAAACATGTAAGAACAAACGTCAATATTAATCGAGTTAAATATGCTTTAAATCTCTCATTATGCCTATACGCATGAATGGTGTATAGCATTTTAAATTTTCTAGAAGTATATAGAACATACTTCACATATATAATAAGTGCTAGTTCCCAATTTGTTTGAATGTGTATAACATCTATAGATTGCTGTCTCTTATACACATCTCCGAGCCCACG
>NZ_JAJKHN010000067.1:0-38114 GCF_020982715.1 Bacteroides sp. 1_1_30 | reverse complement strand
TGTGCATCGGAAAAGTTGGTATAGGACTTCAAGACCATCAAGGCTATTTTACCTTCGGGAGAAAAATAACTTTTACGACCCAAAGCAGAGGACTTCAAATGCATTTGTCGGGCCAGTTCCGAGAAAGGAAACAGAGCATGGAGGCGACCTAATTCACTCGTTGCAAAACTTTGACGATATTTTTTTAGCATATCGAACTCGGTAAAACCTAAACGAGGTTCGATTTCTGAGATTTTTTGTATCTTTACCATGTGTTTTTATTTTAGATTACCCCCGTTTTGGCCGTCAAACCGTTTTTTGGGGGGAATGCTTAAAGATACAAAAAAGGCAACTAACTCGCAATGAATTAGTTGCCTTAAATTTTATTATTTTAGGAATATCCCTGTTTTAATGATTGGTGTCTGGAACTGGTTGAGGAGTTATACTATAGACATTTACTGAATGTCCCTGTATAGTGTCGATAATATTAAAGAAAAACTTGTTATCTCCCTATATGCCAAAGGAATGAGCGTGTCAGACATAGAAGAGGAGATGCGTGAAATCTATGAGATAGAACTGTCCACATCAGCTATTTCCATCATCACGAACAAAGTCAACCAGGCTGCTCAGGAATGGCAGAACCGCCCTTTGGAGCCGGTCTATCTCATCGTTTGGATGATTCTACCTATTTTGACTTTTCAGCCTATTAATTGTTTTGGTAACTTCGTTCATTAGCTTTTGATTGGAAGTTCTAAATGTGTTAAGTTCTTTGATTATATCTGCTTTATTATAGTATAAATTATACCAGCCTAATGTTTCAGCAGCCAATATGCGAAGTTCTTCTTCTTGGCTTTCATTTTTTATAATGTTCAGTAATGGCTCAATAGCTTTAGCAATAGGTTTATTTCGGAACCTACTTATTTCGCTTTGTATCTGTTTGGTAGTACTTTCCGGACTGTCAATAAGTGCAAAATCTCTTTCAAGTCCTTTCTTTTGGCGAGGAAGGTATTCTAACAATTCATTCACATAGGAAGAATCGTAGAAAGACCAATCGGCAGCCTGTTTCTTCAATTCATTCAAAGCCATATCATGGTCGAACGTGTTGATAGCACTAAAAATTCTGAAACGATGGCGGTTTTCATGTCCGCGTAATAAATAGCTTTCTATCCATGCCGGCAACAATTCCGGATTGCAATTCTTTTCAACGTATTCCACCGCATAACGACGGATCAGTTCATAACTGTCGTTCATGGCTGTCTGCAATACATCGGCAACCTCTGTCGGATAGTTCAAAGCTAATAGGCGTAATGCTTCCAACCGCACAACGAAATAGTTCGATTCGTGGTAACTTTTCTTCAGCAACTCAACGAGACCACTATAATTTGCCATTGACAATTGACGGAGCGCCATTGCCTGCATGTCAGCCATAGGGGAATTCAGCTGTTTTTTCCAGAATGTAACATTTCCTTCCTGCGCAACTAAAGCTTGGTTGATGTCCATATCCAGCCCGGCATTATTGGTGAAGTGAAAAGTCGGGTCACCGATCAGATGATTTTCCAAGAAGCAGGTAAAACGAGTGAACTGCCCGATGCGCATACCGGCAGCTAACAAGCCGAGAAATTCATCCGGCCATTTATCTTGAATGGTGTTAACCGTACATCCCATAGTAGCAATGGTCTTACCCTTATTGAATATATAAGAGCCTACAATGTTGTCATCCAAATGGAAAGAACCGTTGAAACAAGCATCGAACAATATAAAACGCGCATTAGGAGTCAAAAGACGAATATCTTCAGTATAGATATCCATATTACGGTTTACAATGGAATCCGATTTTATTTTCTCCTCATCGAAAGCTTCCGCACACCAACTTTCAGGCACCCCATACTGCTTGGCATATTCTTTGATAGCAGCTTCACGCCCATGTTTCTTGGCGTATGAAGGCACTTTGCTTCGCAAGAATATTTTGGCATTCTCAATACTCAAATTAATACCGGAACCATTTTCATAGCCATTGATATACTGCATGGTGGGGCCACCGTGGTGATGGAATAGCATGACATCTAATCCTTCGCGCTGAATCTCGTTCAAGTATAATGGTTTCATCGGATAGCGCATGTTAAAATCATAGAACTTCACTGTATTACCCGATTTGAATATTTGCGGCAATTGCTCACGTAAGGCTATTTGCTCACCGCTCCATGCCAAAGGATCTTCAGAATTGTAACCATGGCCACGGGCCATAGTCAGTTGGTCAAATGCATTTTGCTTTGCTTTTTCGGCAACTGCCTTTTTTAAGTAATCGCGTAGCATCTGATAACGGTTCTCACCTTCTAAATGTAATGGACGGATACGGGCCGAATAAATATCCGGTGAAATATACTGTTTAGAATCAGCACGCAATGTCATATAATGATAGTCAGGTATCAAACTGTCTTGTTTAATATAATCAAATTTTAATCCGAAGTCATCATAATAACGGTCGGAAGGAACGCTTGATTTCTGCCAATTGGCTTTGGGAGACCTTTTGAAAGCCGAAGATAGATGATGTGCATCACGAATCATTGGAATAGGGATGTCACCTATAAATACGCAACCCTCCAAAGGCGTTTTCTCATTCTCATGCAATTTGACAAGTTGCTCACGAATAGGTTCGGGCCTTTTCCAATCATCAATTAGCAAGTAAGTACCTAAACCTTCTTTTTCTATACTGGTACGATAAGCATCAATTTCACTTTTCGCTTCATCATAACTTTTCTGATCGACTACAATTGCAAAAGTAGTCTTTGTTTTTATACTAGGATGTACAACTGTTTGCGCCTGCATATCCTGTAAGCACAAAGCGGTAATTGCCAAAAGGATGTATTTATTCATATTTATAAACTTAATCTTTTGATTGTCTGTTCAAGCTCTGCTTTTAAATCTTCCGGAAGATTGGCTGTTTGTTGCATCTTCTTTATTTCTTCAAGAATGTGTGGCCGTTGTACAGAATTAGTAAACCAACCTAATGCTTCGGCCATTACTACACGTACTTCCTGTGGATTACCGGCATCACGAATTACATTCAAATAATCATCCACGTGGAAATGGAATGTATAGTTACGCACATTGCGGATTGCACTGATACGTTTTGCTTCCGGTGCAGCTACATCCATCAAGGTCTGATGGACTTTTGCCTCTTGTACAAACATTCTTTCCAGGCTTCTTAGTAATCGTTTTTTCTCTTCGTTTTCATTCAAACGGTCAACTTTTGCATAAAAGTCTTCTATTGTCTTTTCTACTTTCTCTTTCGGATAAAGGCTTAAAGCCTTGTTGGCACTCATTTGTACGCGTAAGCGTTCATTATGTTCGACCAATGCTTCCACAATAGCGGGCAATAAGGAATCGTCACCTACAAATCCAGCATAAATGGCACTTTGGCGAGCTACCATTTCATAAGTATCGTTCAAACCTTCGCGTAATGCTTCGATGAAGTTGTCGTCCTGATAACGGCTCAACAACTTGATAGCTTCCATACGAACCGTATTGAAGCCACTTTCCCGGTACTTCTTCAGGAGCAACGGAGATAATTCCTTTTGGGTATCGGCGTCAGCCAGCATACGCATGGCCAAACTTTGTACATCAGCGTATGGGCTGTTTAACAAATTCTTCCAATAGGCTTTGTCATCTTTGTGTATTGTTATATCGGTACTTAAAGTATTGGCTTCGATAGGAGCAAAACGGAAAGTGGGATCACCAAACAAATGACCTTCAAGTGATACGATTAGCTTATTGTATTGCCCGGCTCGTACACCATGGGACAACAAACCAATCATTTCAATAGTCCAGCGGTCTTGCAATACGTTACGGGTATTTCCTTGTGCTACTAATGTCTGACCGTCATTAAAGATATATTGTCCTGCTATATAGTCGTTTTCGTGAAAAGAACCGTTGTAGCACGCATCAAACATTATCATCTTCGGATTAGTGGAAAGATTTCTCTTCATTAAATCTTCCGTTACGATACGTTCATCAGCGTAGTGAAGAGAGTCTGCTTCCCAGAACTTAGGATTGTCCAGGTCTTTAAAAAACACCTCATTCACTTGTCGTTTTTCCTGCATCTGAATACGTAAGGTGTCTTTGTCACGTTTTCCAACATGGGACATGACTGCATTATAAAGTGTACTCTTCAACATTTTATAACGATTATTGAAATCAGTGCATGCCAATTCATCATTAATAAGCTGCCCTGTTGGCATTCCATGTTCATGAAACATAAATAAGTCAAGGTCCTTTCGTTGCAATTCGCTGAATAACTTATATTTCATAGGGTGTTTCATTCGGAAGTTCCAATGTTTGAATCCCATTTGACGACCAAAAGCTAATGGAAAGTTCTCCATATAAGCTTTTTCGTCATCCATCCATACAATCAGGCAATCGGAATTGTAAGAAGCACCATTGAATGAGAATACCCGATCTAATTGATTATGCTTATCTGCCTTGGCAGCAGCAGCTTTCTTCAGATATGAGGCAATGGCCGCATATTTATCCCCTTCCTTTTTTTCCGGATACTTGATACGAGCTGAATAGAAAGTAGGATTTAGCCGCTGGGGACTGTCTTCTGTCAATTTGTAGTAGAAATGCTGATGATTTACTGAGTCTTGCCTGATGAACTCAAACTTTAAGTTCAGATCATCATAAAAGCGGTCGGTAGGTACGGAAGACTGATCCCAAGGAAAGGCTTTCTCATTCATTTTGAATGCAGTAGTCATGTGTTGCGCATTACGTACCAATGCGACAGGCACATCGCCGATTAAAACCAGACCTTCCAATGAAGGGCATTCTTGATATGTTTTGATGATTATCTGTTTGACTTGATCTGGATTTTGCCAGTCACCGCTGATCAGATAAGTTGCCAAACCATCATCTTCAACCGCAGTTTTGTACTGATGCATGGCATCTTTGGTATTTGCATAAGTTTGGTTATCTGTTATGATAGCAAAAGCGGTAGGTTGTTTGACCAATGGCTTTATGACTGTTGTTTGTGCATTTCCTGCCAATGGCAAAAGAAATGCCAGATATATTATTTTTTTAATCATGGCCAATTAATTTTTAAGTCTGTAATATGTACGGTCGGCTTCTTCACGAAGGTTCTCGGATAAGCTCTTATCTTTTCTCAGTTGATCGCATACCCGAAGGATGTCAGGCTTCCGATAAGAATGAGTGAACCAAGCAAAAGCCTCCAATAAACAGGTTTTTAGCTTTTCACTTTCACTGGAGTCGGTAAGTAAAGCCAAGAGGCCGTCTACACAGGCATGTGCCATATGATTTTTCAGAGAATTGCAATAAAGGATGCGCCAACGTTCGGAAGTTTCTTTGCTTAATAACTCTTTTTGCATGCTACGACTATTATTGGCATTCTCCAAAACCTTACGCATCTCCTCCTTGTCTTGCAACACATAGGTCTCAGCCATTACTTTATCAATTGCCGCCTGTACGGCTGCCTGATCAAAGACTTGAAGCCCCAAACTCACATTAAATGCCACACGCTCGGATAGGTTGTCTTCTACATAGGCTTTGATTTGCGGATAAACATACTCGTTCAGTCCCACATGTTGCATCATACGAACAGAGGTGCGACGAATAAATTCATAGGAATCCGTAATGGCCAAGTGTAAGACTTCCCGGAAGTTTTTGTCACTAATCTTCTCAAGCAATGCCAAGCAGGTGAAACGTACCATCATGAACGAGGAAGTTTCAAAAGTTTTTCTTAATAAATCAGAAATACCCGGATAGTCATTGCGATAAAGGTTGTGCAAAGCAAAATTCTGTATGTCGGCATAGGGCGACTGTAATAACTCCAACATGCGGGACTCGCTATATGGTTCTTTGAACAAAGCATTGGCATCTACCTCATTGATAGATTGAAAACGTAGAGTAGGGTCACCGGTAATGTGCGATTCGAGAATATTCGTCAATTTAGCCCATTGCCCCACTCGTGCTCCCATACCTAACAGGCCGAGCATCTCGTTTGCCATTTTATCTTGCAGTACATTGACTGAATTGGCAAAAGTAGTTACGCATTTTCCTTCCGACATGATATAACGTCCGGCAATGTAATCTTTTTCCCGGAAATCACCATTATAGCATGCATCGAAAATTACCATACGGCTATTAGGCTTAAACTCTGTAACTTCCGACAGGATAATACCGGTGCGCAGGTCTAGTAAAGAATCTTCTGCAATTACTTTGGGATCATCATAGCCTGCAATCCAAGTAGTGTCCAAACCGTATGTGTTTTTCATCATATCCAGCATTTCGTCGAAAGACTTTTTGTTGTTTTGCTTTCTACGCGCTAAACCACGATAATAGTACTTCATTGCATCTACATGAGCATTCCACCTATTAGTAGCGGGACTACCGGAAAGATATTGACGTTCGGGCATACCATGCTCATGAAAAATAGACAAGTCCAGATCTGTGCGTTTCAGCATATTAATGACATCGTCCTTGGGATAATCGCTGAAATTATAACGGATGAAACGGGCCCGTCCCTCTTTATCGAATACGCCCGGCATTTGTTCGCGAATAGTAAAGGTTTCCGGTGTCCATGCAGTCAATGAGTTAGAGTAAGAGCCATCACCTGTATAGGAGAAGAATTGGTCTAATTTATTGTTTATCTGGTGCTCAGCCACCACTTTTTTAAAATAGCGGCTGATTTGCGCATGCGGTTCTTCGCCGTTATCAACAGCTTTGACACGTGCAGAATATATGTCACACCGAATTTGCTGTGGAGATTTTATAGCCAAATTATAATAGAAGAAATTATTTTCGACACTGTCCTGTTTCAAAAAATCGAATTGTAGGTCGAAATCATCGTAGAAACGGTCGCTGGGCACTGAAGAATCTCTCCAGTCATTGTTTTTCTCATCCATTTTAAAAGCGGAAGTCATATGCTGGGCTTTGCGGAGCATTGGAATAGGGATATCACCGACAAATACCACTCCTTCCAATTTATCCTTTTTGTAGAGCTTAACAATAACTTTCTTTACATCTTCCGGTTTATTCCATTCATTGTATACGATGAACGTAGGCAACCCTTCCATTCCTAGAATCTCCTGATAGGCTTTAAGCTCGGCTTCACAAGCCTGAAATGTCCCTTTATCTGTAATTACAGCAAAAGAGGTGTCCTTTACTTTCACAGCCGGTTTAACAAATGTCTGTGCCCGCAGAGATAATATGCTGCAGAGCATCAAACTTCCAGTTATTAATTTACGCATGTTTTGTAATATAGATTTCGTTATGTAGCATTAAAAATTACATCCTAAACTTATCGATAAATGAGTACGCCCATCATAATCATAGTCAGAGGTATTTACACGATCGAATACAACTTTTGCAAATAAGTTCATACGTCTGTTTTCTCTGACTTGTTGCGAATACGTTATCGACCCGCCAATACGATAGTAATCACAGGTATAATAATTAGTCAGCCCTTGTTGTAATTCGGTTACAGTTGGATAGTCTGCATGGCTGCCACCATATACATATTCACCTCCCAGATTATTGTTATACGCAACATGAACATCTATTAAAAGCCTGCGATTCAAACTATTGCCTAAAACAAAATTTTTTTTGCCACCTAAGCCTAAAGATAAATTTTCTGCATTCTGTACAGAATTAGGCATTAAATATTCATCGTCTTGCTTGGTATAATTCACATTTAATTCTGCTTTCCAACTATATTCATTCCCGCGGTTTCTGCTTAATGCATAATTAAGAGAAGCGGTTTGTGCCTTGTACGTAGAACGGATGTTATTATATAATTCCACCCAGCCACTTTGTGATTCAGAGTTATCGCGTTGAGAAATATACTGAATACCATCGATGTTACGATTTGTATATGTGGTTCTCATATAATTGGTATAGTCCTTTCCTTCCTGAATCATCGTTAAAGAAACATGAGCAGTTTTATCTTTTACACCGGCTATTTTTTTAGGAGTCGTATAGCTCTGCTGAACAGTTTCCGCTTTTACATCGTAACTGCCCTCAAGCAGTAAATTGAAAGAGGGCATACTGAAGTTGTACTGGAGAGCTCCACCGAAACGGTCTCCAATATAATTGCTGGTTACACCGCTGCCTATTCCTTTTATGGCTGTTCCCAAACCGTATAATATATAATAGTCCTGATCCACATAAGAGTTGACATTACTCATTCTTGAGTCTTCCTTGATAGAACTATACTTGAAACTTGCACCAAACTTGTGTGAATTATTCAACTTGTAAGTAATCCCCGGCGTCAGTCCCAGCGTATAAAAACGGGTATCCACACGCGGGTCGCGCTGTTTGGCAGCTAATGTAGCTACATAATTACCTTCCAACCCCAATGCCCAATGATTACCAAGTAAAGGAGTAGCTGCACGAAACTTCAGATCGTAATATTGATTTCTCCATTTGCTTAAGTGCTGGTCTGCGACATAGTAAGGCATTCCCCTGAATGGATCGGCAATGGAGGCGTTATATCCGGCATCTGTCAGATTTTTTTGTGCAAAATTAAATGCTCCCCACACATATGCATTTTTCAGATTGATAAAGCCTTCACTGGATACACCTACGATAGCCTCTTTCTGCCCCTCTTGCGGACGGCAATAGTTTCCGTCCTGTAAGTCATATCCCAATATAACATTCGAATAATTCTGAATATCATCGAATGGCATACCGGCAGCATTCTGTGAATGAGACCATAGTCGTCTTGTTTTCAATTGTTCCATAGCGGCGGGAGAGAAGCCCTGTGCCGCTCCCACCATACTTACAAGGCAGGCTATCATTACCAGCAGGCAGCTTTTCATATAGTTCATATATTGTTTTTTCATTGTTCTGTCTTTTTAGTTAATTATTACAATGTGTGATTCCATGAAGGCATTTTTGCTCCATTACGACGCATTACAGGAACAACGCCACGTTCAAAGTCATCCGTACTGTTGTTTGTATCCTGATATATATATGTACCTGTTTCTTCGCGAATAATAGGATTACCTTCTTCGTCTGTGGACAATTTGCGAGCAATACCTAAACCGCAATAAGTAGCTCCTACCCAAGTAATACCTGCATCAAGTA
This sequence comes from Bacteroides sp. 1_1_30, assembly GCF_020982715.1. Lineage (NCBI taxonomy): Bacteria > Pseudomonadati > Bacteroidota > Bacteroidia > Bacteroidales > Bacteroidaceae > Bacteroides > Bacteroides sp. 1_1_30. The sequence continues at coordinate 29,039 of NZ_JAJKHN010000067.1, read as the reverse complement.
CACCGGGGACACGTTTTGCATTCATCTTTGACTCATTGTTTACTGCTTCAACAGCATCCAATACATATTTAATAGGTATTTTTGCATAATAAACATTGCTGTTCGGTTTGCTAAGATCTGTTGTCTTCATATTTTCATCGTTGACCGGATCCCAAGCTTCTCCTTCAGGAACACGAAAAATCACATAAGCACCTCCGAATACGGATGTCAAATATTGTGGTATACTTCCCATCTCTGCTTTTCCTTGGTAGAAAACATGTTGCATATCATAAGCTGCCTGGTCAGGGAAGTTTGGATTATTCATATTAAACTCAAACTCAGAACTACTGCCGTCTATAGGACTTTGAGGGTTATAGATGTCCAACTGATGGTTAGCGGCAAATTGAGAAATGATGCAAGATTCACCTGGCGCTAACGGATATTCGGTTCCATTTCCTGGAAATTTCCACACACGTTCTCCATATGCATAATTATTACCGTCCGCTTCCGGCCAAATAGGTAATTTAGTGGTAGCTGTACCCGGAGTTAAATTTGCGAAATAAATACCGTCCAAATACAAAATGTCAGCAGAGTTATTGTATATCTCATAGAACTGGTCTCGGAAATAGACTCCTCCTTTTTCCGGACGGCTACCGCAATAATAAATCTCCTTGAATATTAATGGGCTCACTTTAAGCCCTTGTACTTCAATATTCAATGCGCTACCATGCTTAAATAATGCCGCATTTACAGAATTGCCATTGATGTAGTATTCATTGTTTTCTGTATCGATCGCTGTACCGGATACTGTTACCGAATAAATTCCGGGGATAATTCCGTCAACTTTCACACTATTATCAGTTACTTCTTTTACATAATGTAAATCTTCATCGTAATTGTCGAACTTTACAGTCAGATCTTTCAGTGTGGATATATTTTCAACGGTAATATCCAAATATACATCCACTGTGATAGGATTCACTTCTGCTGTGCCAGACATGTCCCTGAACGAATCGCATCCTATCAAAAGGGTACTTGCCAATGTAAACAAATATATTAAATATTTTTTCATAACTTCCTAAACATTATAAAGTGAGTGATAATTCCAGCCCAAAGAAAAATCGGTTATTCAATTGAATATATGAACCCGGATTACGTTTGGATTCTCTGCGCGGATAACTTCTGAACATATTGTTGGCAAAGAAAGAAACACGTAGCATATTGCTAATTTCTTTAGTTACATTCAAGTTAAAACAAAAATAAGGACTGTATGATTCTTTTATAGCATTATTATGACTTACATTATTCAACATATATCCATATCCTGCATCCTTTACTTGCTGGGTAGTGGTATATTTCCCCTTGGGAAACATATTTACAGACGCATCTTCCAATGCTAAATAGCCCACAGGTATAGAATCGTTTCCAAATGTATTCCAATTAGACTGCTGCCAAATAGCTTGTGCTGTCATCGTAACAACAAAACCGATACGCGGGATATTGTGAGTGGCACGTAAAGTCGTTACAAATTGTTGTTTGTAACTTGCATTGCCTTCTTGAGAATAAATGGCCACCGGTTTACGGGCTGAAGCAGCATCTTCGCTATTGTCATAGAAGCTATAACCCTGACGCCAACTCTTAGTACGCATCCATGAGCCATTTATTTGGAAGGCCGTACGGATAGCATCAATACGTCCGATATTCAAATCAAATTCTAAACCTTTAGTTTCTATATTTAAATTATTAGTTGGTTTTGCATAAGTAGACAATACCGGTAGGCTACTACTAAGCTCTATCCCGTTTTCTGTGCGCTGGTATTCATTGTAGATAAATGTATTGAAGGTGTTGAAGGTTTGGCTCATTACATAACCATCCTTCAGACGCTCCTTATAAGCTATTACATTCAGATTGGTTTTACCCACTCGTAAATTAAAACCGACTTCTGCTTTATGATTTTGGGCAATCTTCAAATCTGAGTTATCTACTTGCCGAACTTCTGTGGTAGTCATAAACAAGCGCTGGCTTTCCGGAATATTTTCATTGGTAAGCTCATTTATATTGATATATTCAAAATATGCATTTTCTGGATATAAATAGAGAAGAGAAGGCATCTTTGCAGCAATACCGTAACCTCCCTGAAGACTTAATAGATTCGGAATCAAATCAATGGATGCATTTACACGTGGCGAGAAAATGCCTCCTACTACTGAGGTATGATCATAACGCACACCAGCCTGAATGTTCAAATCATGCGTACCGCTTATGGACCATTTGAAATTATCTTCCACATATGCACCAAATTGGTTAATGAAAGGAATATCCTTATAGTTACGTGGACGGAAAGATGAATTATGACCGTATTGACTACGATAAGGAGGAGTACTTGGGTCATAAGTTTTTCCTTTACCAACGTTACCGTCACTCCGGAAATCCGCACCAATCAAGATGCGGTTGTTTACATGACCGCTCGCCTTGAATAGAGAACTCGTCACTTTAGCAAACAAATTAACTTCACGACTATCGATCTCATAGTGTCCCAAATAGCTGCTTGGTAGATAAACAGCATAATGATTTATGTCTTCCGGTCCAAAATTAGTAATTTGATTACCATTGGCATCATAGATATGCTGACCTGCAAAGTTACTAAGTACCGCACCGTTTGTAGTGGTCATGGAATAAGGAGATGTAGCAGAACTGTATACGGTTTCATAATAACTGTCTTTATCCATATACGTACCTGACAATACATAGCGTAGTGTTTTTAACCAGCCCTTATTTATATTCCATGTACCATTGGTATTCAAAGTAAAACCTATATCGCGGCCTTCCGAAGCTGTTTTAGTTTGTTCATCATCAGGATTACGTTCACGTTGATCCTTACCATAAATAAAATCAAAGCTGGAATTGGTACGTAACTTATTATTAAAGAAAGTATTTGAATAGAGCAACTTTGTTGTGGCACGCTGATAGTGCTGGTAACTGGATATTGGATTATTCGTATTATAAGCATAATCTGCACTTACATTTAAAGCGCCTTTCTTTTTTCCAAGTTCAAAACCGGTTCCCATAGACACCTGATAGATATTGGGATTGGCTTTTGCTTTGACACGTAGCGGCTCACGACCAGCTTTTGTATTAATAATTACTGCTCCTGAGGTCAGATCACCATATTCAACAGAAGGGATACCACGAACGATTTGTATAGACTCTATATTTTCAGTAGAAATACTACGAACATCGGTTCCACCAGCCGGCGAGGCACCTCCGGCCAATGAAGCGGGTGTTTCCGTACCACTTAATACCGTAGGGCTCATCGCAGATAGATTAGCATTATTTGAGATGGGGGCACCATCACGAATTATTGCGGTGCCCATAGCATTCATCGGAGCTTCCGGACCACTGGAACTGGAAACTTGACGGATGTTAATCTGTTGTGCCGAACTCATATCTTGATTCTGTGAAATTCCACCTGGCATCAATGACATTACATCATATAAACTGGTCGCTTGCATATGGTCCATAGCAGAGCGGGAAATGTGAGAAGATGTGGATTTGCCTGAACGGCTGTTGGTTGCAGTTACTGTAACTTCTTTCAACTTAAAATCCTCATTCCTCATTGTAAAATTAAGAACCAAATCCTTATTTACATTTATTAAGGTGTCAATGGAGACTTTGCCCAAATATTGAATTTGCATACGAATTTTACCAGTAGGTACGTTTTCCAGTATGTATCTACCATTTTCATCAGAGGTTGTCCCTAGTGCAATTTCAGGAATAGACACAGCTGCAAATTCTAAAGGCAAACGCTTGTTGTTGTGGTCGTACTCATAAACAGTGCCTGTAAGTTTTACTTTGTAATTGTTTTGCGATTTGATAGGGAGGGCAATTCCTATGCAAATAAGTATAAACAAGTATATAATATTACACCCCAAAATACCTTTTTTCATAAGTAACATCATATTTATTAATAATGCAAAATTATATGTAAATTTTAAATTAAAACAAACCATTGTGTGTAACAAAACTAAAATTATTAAAAATACATGTTGTTTTTGTTGGTGCCGTTGCATAATCTCACAGACCTCAACCGTCTGTTGTCTAACAATATAGCAACTGCATTATATTTAGGAAAATCCAATATATATTAGTACTTTATTTAAGTTCCATACATAGTAATACGGATCTTGAGTGATTAAAAGCAAACTGCAAATCTAAATAAAAAACGGGATGGTTGTAGTTCTGATATGCTATATCTTAATACAACGCAGATAAATACTTATATTTTCATTGATAGATCTAACTAAGTTAAAAAACGGATTTTCTCCAAAATTCTTCTGATAGCTCCGTTCCAGCCTCATATTTATCGCACTTTACAGAAGCCCCAGTTCAAATATAAGGAAACTGTATCTCTCTTCGATAAAAGATCTATTTTAGGACGCAAAATTAGATATTACAAAAGATTATAAAAATACCATTTTTTGGGTATAAAAACGCATCTAATACCTATATATAGGTATTAAATATCATTGGCAATGTATGTTCCATTTCATTAAGCAAACAATTTTTTGTATAAAATACAAATAGTACTTTTTTACCCACTTAAAAAGTGCAAGAATGTATAAAAGTCCATGTGTCAGCTATAATAGGGGCATGAATAGGCATCCGTTCCATACCTGTCCCTATTTGAATCGGTCACCCCACAGTGACCGGACATTACTCACCCAATTCGGATTCTCATTACAGTAGGCAACGAAAATCTGTATCAAGTTCCAAAGCCCGAGAATCATTCCATTAAACCTGGCAGGAATTGTGACAACATGTCTGCTTGAAACAGCTACTATTATGGTATCATGCTGTATTGTTATGCTATATACCATGTTCTAAGTCAAAACTCTTTTTTTTTAGAATTGAAGGTTTAAGGCTCCATCCGAAAGTCAATATCACTTTCTCAAAATTCTTTTCTACAGCACCCTTTGTATAAGTTAGGATGTCTTTCTCTAGAAAATTTTTGAAATCAGATGAACTCATGTCTCTAAAAATGTTTATATATTCTTTTTTAAGAAATTCATTTATGGCATGTGCCGATATCTTTTTTTGCGTGCACTTTTCTATAACATATAAGTTGCTTGGTACCGGTACCATCGTGTCCAGCCCCATGAAGATATTACAGTCTACCATAAGAGTATAAGCGCCGCTCTCGGCAAGAGGTGCGGAAATGCAGTAATTGGCTTGCTCAAGCAGAGAATCCACCAGTTCTTTTGTGGAAGAACTGATACTATTGGCCAATTGTTCATATCCTCTTAGATTCAGTTGGGATATGGTCTTTTCGATAGCCGGGATGAATTTCATTCCTGGACCCAGGTTCAAATCAAATCTTTTGTAATAGACAAGAAGCTCATTCCAATCTTTGTACCGTGAAGGTTTGATGATATTTACATTGTCTATACCATGTTGTTTAAGATACTCGCCGGAGGAAAATGCATCTTCTTTGAAGGTCTGTGTGTTTCCATCCGGGAAACTTAAATAGATGGTCTTATATGTGTCTCCAGTGTTGGTCCTTGCAAAAGCTTTACATTCCTCACCTTTGAGATAATATGCTGTGGTGATGTCAAAACCATTACCGCTGGCATCATTGTCATAGCAACAATTCCACTTTACCTTATCAGATGGGAATATACGGCTTATATTCTCTATTTGGGATTTGGTGACATATCCCCCCGTGCTTATGAATGCGCATGTGGTTTCTTTAGTATAATGGTTTATTTCGTAGAAACTCATTGCGTCAATAGCGGATTCAAAGAGATATATGTCTGTAACCTTGTCAAAAGGAACAAAATTGGCCATCCAACAGCTTTGTGCCTTGTCACCACCCGTGGCAAAGGCTTTATAATTGGTATTGGTCTCTGCAAAATAGTTCCTCATTTCAAAGTTAAGGATTTCCATCTGGGAGGGTTTGCGGAATGGAAAGCCGATATGATTGTTTTTTCCTACCTGGTAGATGAACAGTCTATTGGCGAAATCCTCCACAGTCTGTGGAGAGAGCTTCCTTTGGACGGTCAAATATGGATTATCCTTTTTGATAGGACGAGGATTCCAATAATTCAAATTGGATTCAATATCATTTGGATTCAGTCCCAGCAGAGGATTGTTTACCGTTTCGGTATCTTCATTGGTGATCTGTTGAGTAGGCATTGGTACACCATCAATGACGAAGAGAGGCTGGGTTCCTCCTGTGACGGAGTTGACACCTCTGATTCTGAAAGTCATTCCGCTTGACAATGAACCGTCTGTGGGGATAATCTGTACTCCGCTGATTTTGCCTTGTAGTGCTTGCAACGTCTGCGTAGAACTACTGTTTACAATATCTTTTATATTCACAGAAGCAACGGCGGTTGCAATATCACTTTTTCGCTGGCTACCATAGCCTACAACAACCACCTCATCCATCTCTGTGACTGAAGGGTCTAGAATGATATCAAATCTTCGGTTCTTTCCGATAGTGATAGTTTTGGGCTTATATCCCAGATAACTGATGACCAGTTTTTCAGAAGGAAGTACTTTTATCGTGAACTTTCCTTCTAAATCGGTGATTACTGCATTGGTGGTACCTTCGATATTTATCGTGGCACCGATAAGAGGTTCACTCTTCTCATCCAACACTTGCCCTGAAATAGTTACTTGCTGTGCTAATGCTACAGTGAAATGTAGTATTAGAAACAATGTGCTTAATAGTACTTTTCTCTTCATAGTGCAGATATTAAAGTTTATAATAAGGATTAATACAATTAGATTTAAAATGGTAGTGCAAATAAAGCGAATTATAATATCCATGTTTTGACCTATTGTACTTTTCTCTTGACCAAATTACAGACTTTTTCTTCAAAGGTAATCGCTTTCTATTAATTTCATTTATCACCGCGTAAAATTATTCGATTGGACTTTTTATAGTGAGTATTATCATGGGGAGTATTAAAAAAGATTGGATATGAAAAATAGTATGTTAAATCATTCTGTTTTCTCAAATATGCAGTGGGGTGTGAGCGCAAGGAAAAATATCTGTAGAAATTGATAATAATGTATTTTATTCAAACTTTCCATTTATCCAAACTCTATCAGTTATCTGCACTTAAATCAGGCTTTGATATTTCAAGAGTTTGGATAAATGATTAAGGATTCAGTCTGCATTAATACCGAACATAGCAGTCAGTGAACGATTGATACCTTACGTTCGCATCGTGCGAAGTCTATTCCTTTCCACACGGTTTTGCGTCCGGCTGAAGATGCACACTCGGCTTGCGCCTTGTTCCTTTGCTGTTTCTTTATACTTGAAGTTCTACAATTCGTTTCACAAAGAATTACCCTGTGGAAGTCTGCCCGCTTTCGCGTAGGGTGACGTTGAAACCTTTATCCAGGGCATTACACCATGGCATTCGCTTTCTCCACAATCCTTTACCCGCACCTCATTCGGCCGCTCTTACAATTGGCCACCCATCGGTTATTGGCTGACGGGAGAGATACGGGCTTACCAAGTTTCGCACAAATAACTGACGACCGACTTAGACTCCGCCTATCCACCAGCAGTGCGACATCCGTGTAGCACGATGTAACAGCGTACTATCCTGACTGCTTGCCTTTTGGAATGGCCCATAAATATCCGTGAGCTAATTCATAGTCACGATGGTACGGCGATTCACTTAGGTTACTCATATCAGTCAGCTTTGACATTCTTCGCCTATGATGCTTAGGTTGGAACGTCGTTGTCAAGAGGGCTTCGCACCCGACCGTTGCCAGTCACGTACGCCTCTTCAGGCTACTATTGATGGAACAATAGGTTCAGACACGATGCTGAACAATTACTTGTGTGACCTCTTGGCGCACATTACACTACTAAGGTAATGCTTTTATAGGAGAAGTCACATCTGTAAAAAACTTATTATCATGCAATTATCTTACTTTATCTTAGGCTAAAAGCCCTTATTCAAGGTGTCTGTATCCTATCATCCGCTACCGCTCGGTATCGGATTCCTCCAGACCGATGGCATGGCATATCTCCTCCACCAGTTCAGGAAGGCCGGAGTCTTTCTCCTGACGGGGATCGGGTGGAAACAGCGTGGAACGAAAGACACCCTTACAGACAGGGTCCGCCTCCTTGTTGTAGCGGAGGGTGTTCGGAATGTGTGAGGACAGCAGCCGCAGCCCCATCCTGTGGATGACCCGGTTCCAGGCATCATACAAATTCTTCCGTCCCCTTCTATCCACCATGTTCCAGAACAGCCGGATTCCTTTCAAGTTGCAGTTCCCCTTGGCGATCAGCTCCTCTTCCAGCACCTTGGTAAACTGCAGGGAACTCTGCATGACGATATTGTCCGCCTTGAGCGGGACAAAGATATAGTCCATCGCGGCAACGGTATGAACCACCCCCTCGCTGCGGAGCGTTCCGGGAAGGTCGAAGAGCACGATATCGAAAGTCTCCCCTTTTTCGTCCATATAACGCCGCAGGTCTTCCACCCCCTTTTCCGGGTCGCTTTTGATGACCGGATAGGCAGGCTTACGGATTCTTTCGTACTGCCGGTACAGGTTCACCTTCAGGTCGTCATTTTTCATGACATTCTCCATGTCCCTCTCACGCATCAGGGCGATGCTGTGCTGCGGGGAGTCACAGTCCACAACCGCCACACGCACGTCTTTGCGGTAATGCAGGACACTGGCCAGCAGTACCGTAAAGACGGATTTTCCGACGCCACCCTTCTGGCTGGCGATGGCAACCAACAACTCTTTTTCTTTTTTCATCATACTTCTTTTTCATTAAAAGTTAAACACTATTGTTTCAGAAACAAAAATAATGCTCCCATCGGGGGAGATCCCCTGTCATGGGGGACGAGCCTTTATGACCGGGCCGGGCAGGGACTCCTCCAGAATCATGTCCGTCGTTTCCCTGTATTCTTCCAGATGCCGCGAGACAAGGTGGTTGATGAACCCCTCCAGAGTGACCTTTCCGTTTCTCGAGGCTCCCGCCAGGATGGACAGTTTCCGGTGCAGGGCGGCGGGAATATGCAGCGACCGACGCTGCACGCCCGCAATGCCATGCAGGTATTCCTCCCCGTAGACGGACGGTTGCATGGGGCCATTTTTCCTTGCGGGACGTATAATGTCGTTACCGGACGTTCCACGTCTCTTCCGGGGACAGGCAGGCGCTTCCCCCATGATCTCACGGATGCGGTCCGCGTCCATCCCGCCAAGACCAATCCGCTCTTTTACGTTCTTTCCTGTCATGATATGCCTTCTTGGACAATGACAACGTTTTATCGGCGAGGTGTTCCTCCCGGCTGTCCGTCCTCATCCCAGGGACGGTAGACCTCACCGAGCAGGGAGGCGATGTCCTCCCTGTGTTCCTCCATATGGAGTTCCAACAACCGGATGATAAAACCGGAGATGCTGCCGCAGCCGGCGGCCCTGACCAGCATGGCGATCCGGCGGTGCAGTCTCCCATCAATGTAGGCGGTCTTCCACTCAGCGGCTCTGGGAGCGGGAACCAGAAACCTCCTCTTGTATTCCTCCGGACCTGTCACTTTCCCTGCCCGGACCTGACTTCCATGACTTGGTATCTCCACCACTGGTTCCAGGGATGGGGAAACGGGAGCTGACAGAAGGTTCCCCGTGAGTCCGACCCTCTCGAGAACGATATCGGAAAGCCGGTTCTTTTCCTTTTCTGAATCCATATTTTAAAATCTTAAATTATTAAATTACACAACTGGTATTGTCTCGGAATACAAAATAAAGGAAGAAGAGAACAGGATGAAACCACCTGTCACTTATAGTCATCCAAAGTCAGTTATTGTCATGATACACATGACGGGGGGGACGGAGATGCCGTTCCGTTCGGACGGTTCTTCCTATGCGGAGGCGACATCAGAGGCCCGTAGTGGTGTGGAAAAGCGAGCGGGATTCCGTTTCCTTGTCCACCGTTCCTTTTTAATCCTTATGGGCAGGCGTGAGAGCGCGCATCCGTCCGGATACGGATTCTTAAATTATCGGTCTATGGGAGTGTAAAAGTATTAATCCGTTAATGGAGAATTATGAAGGAAGACCATAAGGTGTACACGGCTACATTCTCCATTTGCAGAAGTGTAGAAGTAGTAATCCATTAATGAAGATAATGCAGAAAAACCATAAACCATATACGGCTCACTGCCGCTCTCCATTTGTAGATGTGTAGAAGTAACAATCCATTAATGGACAATAGGGCATGTAAAGGGCAGATTTCCCGTATATTCGCCTCCTTATTCCCGAATTATGGACGTAAGTCATATGATTATGGAGAGATATCCACCCTTTTATGGGGAGAGCAGCCGGCAAACACCTGATGGAAATGCCTCGTAAATCACAGGAGAATAGCCATACAATGGGCTAATACACAATAATTATTGGATAAATGTGGTCCGCTCCTGCGGACAGCAAGTTGTGTTTTCGTTTAACGAAAACAGGACGGTTTAACGGAGAATACACCGATAAACCGTTACTTATTTCAAGCTCCAGCGTCGCTTTTTACATATCTAATTATAATTCATTTGAAATCACAAAACAGATTGAACCGAATGTGGTTAGTTTGTCTGTTTATTTCATGTCCGAATCATTAGTATGCTATGTTGCAAAGTTCGTATTCATTATGAAAAAATCCGCTTACGAGAACAAGATATTCAGGTAATTTGCCATCCTTTCCCCAAAGAAGTTCGATGTTAAAAAGTTCAGAAAGCGTTTTGGCTATGTCAAATCCGAAGGCTTCGAGTGACGGACGCACTTTTTCCGGGTGTCGGCATGGTGTGCCGCAGTTACGCGTACACTCGTTATCTGAGCAGTGAAGACATTTACCTATATAGGCAAATGAACGCCCTCCATATTTCCGTTCCATATCCAATAATTCGCTCTCGATTCGTATCCGTTCCGGTAAAATGAGTTTTTGTGTATATTCAATCGGAATATCTTTGTCTTCAGGGATTATCTTCGTTGCCATAAGATGTGCATACTTGTATTGTCGGAGAAACGATTCCGTATCAAAATCAAATGGAGGACACCCCCAACTTTTACCGTAATTGGTACATTGTTTGCAAAGTTCAAGAAAATGTGGTTCGTCACGGAATTCGGCGATGTATCCTTCAACAGTGATGTCTGAAGTAAAATTTTCTACAGTGTATATACTCATTGTTTCAAAATCATTGTACCGCATAAGGAGTCGAAACGGATGTTTTCATTTTGGAAAAGTCTGTCAATGTATCCGCTTTTCTGCATTTCAGACGCGGTCAAGCAACTTAAATTCGGGGTATCTAACAATGCTATCGAATCGCACATGGACAACGCGATGTCAAGTTCATGTGTCGAGAACATGATACATTTTTTCTCGTCGTGGACAAGCCTACGAAGCAACGCCACAAGTTCGTAGCGATTAGGCATGTCAAGAAAGGAAGTCGGTTCATCAAGGAGAATGATAGGAGTATCCTGTGCCAATGCACGAGCAATCATCACACGCTGGCATTCGCCATCCGACATTTTATCCATCGTGCGGTTTGCATAAGCCTCCATTCCCACCGAAATGAGCGATTGCATGACTATCTCCTTATCTGTTTCTTGCATCCTACCTATCCAGTTGGTATAAGGAGCACGGCCTATGGCTACGACATCCTTGCACCGCAGGTTGGCGATGCGCGTGCGCTCGGTCGTGACGACAGCCAGCGTTTTTGCCATATCTTCGGTTTTCATGCAGGCGATGTCGTGCCCGTCGAGAATGATTTTTCCGGAATAACACCGGTTCAGACCGGCTATGGCGCGGAGCAACGTCGATTTTCCTGTCCCGTTTCTTCCGATAAGGGCTGTCAGTTGACCTTTTTTTATCGTGGCATTTACCTCGTGGAGCAACGAGTTTTCTTTGTAACCTATGGAAAAATGCTGTAATTCTATCATGCGGTGATGGATTTGTTGCGTAAAACCACCCATACGACGATTGGGATTCCCAATAGAGCTGTAATGGCGTTGATCGGCAAGGTGAATATTTTAGAAATGATGTCGCAAAGAAGCAATATCGATGCTCCCGAAAGAATTGTTCCGGGCAGAAGGACATGATGATCGCTATTTTGGAAAAGCATTCTTGTGACATGAGGCATAGCGAGACCTATGAAACCTATCGGACCGCAAAAAGCGGTTATCGTTCCGGCGAGCAGCGTTGTCGAGAGAAACAACAGGCTGCGTGAACGCCGAATATTCAGTCCCATTGTTACGGCATATTCCTCTCCGAACAGCAGGAGGTTAAGCGGTTTGATGGTCAGTACAGCCAACAGCAGTCCGGCAAACACCGATGGAACAAGAATCAGAAGTTGTCCGGAGGTGACGTCACCCAAAGCCCCCATCGTCCAAATGACAAAGGCTTTCAGCGATTCCTCTTTGCTGAGGTACTGCAATATCTGCACGACAGCACCTACGCCCGATGAGAACATCATGCCCAGAATCAGGATTACCATGATGTCTTTTATTCGCTGTCCGACGGCAGTTATCACGAGCAACACGACAGCCGCACCCACCCACGCTGCTCCGGCAATGCCTATTGATGAACCGATCCCGGCAAGTACCACAAGTGCCACACCGAGACTTGCACCGGAACTGATGCCAAGGACATAGGGACCGGCAAGAGGATTACGGAAGAGGGTCTGCATCTGAAGACCGCTGACCGATAAGGCAGCCCCGGCCAACAGTGCCACTATAGCTTTTATGAGGCGTATGTTGAGTACGATTTTTTCCGTGGCACGGGAACAATTTCCCCCGGTCAGTGCTGCCCATACATCGCGGATCGGAATGTTGACAGCTCCCACGGCCAAGTCCAGTAAAAAAAGACCGACCGTGAGCGTAATCAATATGGAGAATAATATAGTCGAACGGGAACGCATCTATTTCAGTTGCTTGTAATACACACACTCTTCCTGCACCAGTTCAGGATGGAATATCTTCACGAGGTCGCGGAGCACGATGTCAGGATTCACGACGGCAGACTCGTAATAGTCGTTACCCCCGGCTGTGTTGGTACGGGCGTTGTTGTTATACACCTCTCCATTTTTGAAACATCGGGTATCGGTGAATTTCGGACATGATGCCTTCAAGTCGTCAAGGGAGTTCGCCATTCCCACGTTCAACCACATGTCCGCATCCGACGCGAGCAGATATGCTTCTTCTAAGTCAATGGGGATAGAAGCGTTTCCCGTGTTCTTCTGGTAGATATAGCGGCCTCCCGCATCAGTAATCAAGCGGGCTACATAACTTTGGGTTGAAGGCATGAACCACGAGTCGCCATAGGGAACATTAAGCATAACCGAAGGAGTGCCGAGGGTACTGTCGGCCACTTTCTTTTTCAAGGCGTTGTATCTGACCGGGATTGCGGCAAAGGCTTTTTCACCCTTCTCACGTTTTCCTGTGACTTCTGAAAGCACTACCATCCATTCGGCCTTGCCGAGAGGCGACTCTTCAAGATAATCGCCGACATACATGAACGGTATGTCGAGTTCTTCGAGTTTGCTTTCCATTGCGCTTGCGCCGTTCACCCCATAGAGCAGAACGAGGTCGGGATCGAGCGAGAGCAGCAACTCGTAGTTGATGTTCCCTTCATAGCCGACATCGCCAATACTGTCGCGGCGGGCTTGGATGTCTGGGTTGGAAATGTAGTCGATTCCCGAAACGCCGGTTATACACCGGACTTCACCGATTGCGTCAAGCATGGCGATATGAGTGGAAGACATCGCCACGATACGTTTGGCGTCTCCTTTGAGTACCTGTCCTGCAAACCCTTCGGGAACCTCTTCACCGTTGCGGACGATAAACAGCCATGTGGTTACACTGTCCGCTCCCTGCCAGGGATTCCTGACGGTTATCAGTACGCTTTCCTTCCCGCCCGCCCCTTTGATGTCGAAGCCGGAGGCATATTCGGGAGCATAAAGCAGCAGGTTGAAATCATTGATTTTTGAGCTTTTGTTGTGGCAGCCTGTAAATGCCAGAGAAAGCAACAAAATCAGGCTTAAATTCTTTAATGCGTTCATATTGATGCAGATTATCGTTTACTATTTTTGTTTTTTCCGAACTTGGGTGTTATGCCGATGAATATCTCGAAATTGATGCCCGGCATGGGACGGGACAATACGGAAAGGTATTCTTCATCGAACAGGTTGTTGATGCTGCCCTTTAGCGACAGATCGGCCCATCGGAAAGAGAGCTGTTTTTCCAGTGTCACGTTATTCATGAAGTAAGGGGGCAGATAGCCCGTCAGGGTATAGTCATTACTCGACATGGTATAACGCTGGCTGTAATAACACCATTTGTAAAGCAGGCTCCATGTCCGCCATGACAGACGTCCGGTCACCGTTGCGGAAAACTCCGGCACGTATGGCAACTGTTTGCCGACGGATTGGTCTGCCGGACTCATCGGTTCGCTCTCGTTGATCGAGGGAGTCCACGAGAAAGTTCCGTTCATATCCAGTTTCCAGTCCTTTCCGAGCATTATATCAAGGTGGGCGTTGGTCTCTGCCCCGTAAGCATGTACCTTTTTGAGGTTTCTGGGGGAGAAGAATCCCTTGGTTGTGGGTAGCCAGATGATCCAGTCGTCGATGTGCGAATCGAACCAGTTGATACCACCGCTCAAAGCATATACATTTTCTTTCCCCACCGAGAACGACAACCCCACGTCGTATGTGAAGCCGTGCTCGCTTTTCAGGTCGGGATTACCGCCCGGCAGAAAATAGAGGTCGTTCAGCGTGGGAAAACGGTAGTTCCGGGAGATGGATGCTTTCGCCACGATATTGCCTTTTTTCGACAGTACCCCGTCGATGAAGAAAGCCGGGATAACCGGGGCCCATTCCGTACCGAACATATCCTCGCGAAGGACAAGCGAGGCGGCAAAACGATCGACAGGCCGCCATTTCGCAGAAACGGAACCGGAAAACTCGACACGTCCCTTGTCATACCCGACAACAGCCTTGTTACCTTCCTGCGAGATGATATTTTTGTCCGCGCTTTCCACCAAATGCTGGTGTACGGAAACACCGGCCGTGAACAGCCATTTCTCTGAAGGAGCATAATCCCCGTCCGCACTTCCGTAGAACGTGTTAATCTTACTGCGTGAGCGGGTCATCGAAGCCATTTCGCCGTTTCCCTTGTCCCGCTTGTAATCATAGGCCATCCATGTGTGTATATAGCCGCCTTTTACACCGACCTTCCATTTCTCCCGCACGCGATCCCACGAGAGGACGCCGCGAAACGTCTGCTCCCTTTGGCGGTTCTCGAAGTCCATGTCGTTCCCGTAATCCGTGCTGAGCATCGCCAGTTCCCGGTTGGAATTGATATACCAGGCGTTTAGCCCGAACTTGTCGCCTTCGCCCGTGTTATAATAAATTTCCTGCAAGACGTGCAGATCCTTATAAGCCCCGCTGCGGTTGCGTTCCGTCGGGTAATAGGAACCGATGATGTTCTTGTCCTCGTCATAGATGTTTTCCTTCTTGTCCCGGTTTCGGTATTTGTAGTCGTTGGGGGAAGAGGAATACACCACACGGGTGGAGGACTGCCAGTGTTTGTCACCGTAGGTCAGGCGGAGAAACTCGTCGAACGTGCTGAACGACCCCACTCCCTGCACGTACTGCAACCCGAACCCTTCATGGTTGGCCGGAGAAGTGGAGAGCCTGACCAGACCACCCAAGCCGCCGCCCGTTTCGTTTACCGATGACGTTCCGTGCAGCAGCGAGGCATCATCGATAAAGTAAGAAGGGATGGTGGAAAAATCCGTCATGCCCAGCATCGGGTTGTTAATGCGCATACCATTCCACGTCACTTGGGTATGCGAGGGAGAGGTACCCCGGAAAGCCACGGTGGATAACGTGGCGCGTCCGTAGTTCTTGACAAAAACGGATGAGTTGAATGTCAGCACATCGGCCATAGACAAGGCGATGTTCTCTTTCATGGCGATGGAATCGAAACGGGTTCGTTGCACGCCTATATCCTTCATAGGTCGTTTGCCCACCACCGTAACCTCCGGAATACGTAGTACCCTTTTGGTAATGCTGACGGAATTTTTCTGCTGGGCGGCAAGCAGAAAGGGCAGGCTTACCCCCACGAACAATAGAATAAGATGTCTTTTCATTTTTGTCCTCCTTCCTCGTTATTTCCAGCAGAAAGCTCCCGGAATGATTCCCACGTAAAATTCATCGATCAGCTTGCCTTGCGGCGAATAGCGATACACGATACCTTGTTGCTGGTAATCAATAGCGTCGGCCACATATACCTCCCCGTTGTTGGGATTGACCGTAAGGCCGTAGTATTTGGTGTCCCGAAACTCCAGAAAAGGCCGGACGGGAACACGGTCGGCTTCCACCGGCATTCGCCAAATATCGTTGTTGATCCAGTAAAGTGTATCCCGTGTACCGTTGAGCTGGACTTCCGAAGGCCAGTCGCCCAGCTTAAACTTGAACTGTTTCTCTACGGTGAAAGTCTCGGCGTCTATACGATAGAGAGACGGTGCCTCGTAACCGTATGGGCTGCCCTCGTAACCGCCATCCGTGATGGTCCACATCTTGTTGTATTTGTCCATGACCAGCGAAGTAGGTTGTATGCCGATGGTCAGTTCGTCCACGACCTTGTCCGTCTCCGTGTCGATTTTCAGGATGCGGTTCTGGTACGACCAGCAGTTCACATAGACGTACTTGCCGTATTGTACCATTTGTTCGGTGGAACCCGATTCCATGTCCATGTCTGGACATTCGATATAGCCGGTAATCTCGTATGTCTTGGGGTTGATGATGAAGATACGGTAGTCCCATATCTGCGTCACATAGGCTTTCTCATCCGACAGAAAATGGATATACCGGGGTGAGGTGAAACCTGTGATACGGCCCACTTCCTTGAAAGTATTGATGTCGATGGCGAAAATCACATGCGAGTTGTTCACCACGATCCAGCCTATACCGTCCCGGATAACCATAGACTGGGCCACATCGCCCAACTTGAACCCGTTGGCACGGTAAAACACTTCATTCTCCACTTCGCACGTGGCGGGATCGTAGTAGGAAAGCGTGGCATTGCTGTACTGGAAATTCCCCTCGTTGGTAATGAAAAGACCAGAGGCCGATACAGAGAAATCTTCCATCTCTCCGTAATCCCATTTCATGCAACTGCCGAAAACTGGCAGGCAGAAAAGAAAAAGGCAAATCCGTTGTATTGTTCTGCTCATTGTCATTCGGATAAAAAAGAGTACCCGAATCATTACGGGTACTCTGGTTAAGGTATAAGGTTTAATCCTGCTGCGTATATTGTTTGTCCTTCATATTTTGGAAGGTTGGGTTATACCCACATTTCGTCACGCTCCAACTTTCCCCCGTAATCATTCCGTTTTCTATAAACTTGCCGAAGAAAGTGTAGTCGGTAAATTTCGTCAAACCGTCAAAAACAACCCCATGCAAGGTCTCCAACTTCTCCATGGAAAGTGTTTCCTGAGAAAGAGAAGTCGCACTTTTTATCTGTAGCGTACCATCTATAGTCTGTAATTTATCACAAGTAATGCCTGTTGCTTTATTAACGAACAACCCTTCACCTCCTACGTGAAGCAATTCCGGAATATCCAGCGATTTACTTTGTAAAGATATTGCTAACGAGCCCTCTCCCTCTTTATAATATACAGGAGAAGCTGAACAACAAACTTTGGATAGTAAGGGCAAGTTACAACTGGTAAAATTTCCAGATAAATAGAACTGTCCTCCCACTTCTTTCAAGACTGGCATTGTGATTGAAGCAAACATGGGTATTTGGATATATCCATATCCATCTATGATTTCCAAGTCGGGAAATTTGGCATTGCTTCGCATTTGGCCTGTCACATTTAGATTTCCATATACATGTTGAATTGTCGATATGGTATAATCGGTATTGTTGGTGGTTGGCTTACAAGTGAAGTCTTTGATATTCTTGAACGTGATTTCAGGGAACTTATTATTCGTGAGACTGGTGATGACAAAATTTACATTTGACAAATCTTCGGCTGTTTCAATTTTGGAGAGCTGCACCTTGTTTATAATTTCAATCTGGGGCGCTGTTTCTCCGAAGGTTTCAAATCGGGCGTTCGGCAACAGCAGTGTTCCGCTCACATCTTCAAGATAATCCAGCGTGATGCTTCCAAGTGTGGTGATCTTGCTCCAGTCGGGAAGTTGTTTGAGTGCCGTGAAATTCTTTATCTTTATCTGTCCCTTTATCGTTGTCAGTTTGTCCATTCCACCGAAAGCCTGAAGCACGTCATTTCGTTGGGGAACAAAACTACCGGTAGGAGGAGCTTCCATATTGGCTTCCATAATAATACTTCCGTTTACTGTTTCGATTTCCGGAAGGTTGATGGTTTCCAACATCACGGGGACGGTATGGAAATCAAGGCCACCGGTCTCTTTCAGCTTAAGGAAGCTCATGGAAGTCAGCTTGGCAAGATTGTTTACGGACAAGACCCCTCCGACACTTGTCAGTTCCGGTATTTCCAAAGACGCAATCGAACCGGCTGCTGTGTTCTCTTCATTGAGTCCTTGAAGATTCAGATCCTGACCTACAGTAGTCAGAACCGGAAACTCAAAACTCTGTAACGACGACGCATTGAACATCACGCTTCCTTCAATAATTGCCAGTTTCTCGAATAGGACATACGTCACTTGGTCGTTATATACCGATATGTCTCCGGAGAGCGTTTCCAATGCTTTCATGGAAATCATGTGAAGTTCCGTAGCTTTCGAGGCGACATCGGTCGAACCTACCTGTAAACCTCCGGCAGAAACGATATTATCCAACCCTGTCAAGTCTGCACCGTTGTAACTGTTACGAATGACAATGTTGCCAGTAACCTCTTTCAAAGATGCCAATGCAGATATGTCAGTGATTTTTTCTGCCTCTTCCGCATCAGAGCCGATAATCAGGTTCCCTTTGACAACGGTTGTTTTGGTTGCGGCAAAAGAAGCTACCTCCTCGGTGGTCTTCAACTCCACATCTCCGTCAGATTCTATCTCGCTTTTCACGACCTTATAGGTATATTCGCGGGCATCTCCGTTATAGGATGTCACCCGGAAGGTTCGTTCGTTATCCCAGTCCGTTACCGTTTCAGGATCAGGTATGATTGTTGCAGAAGTTGTGTACTTGAATTCCACTTCGGCGTTGTTCAGCGATACCGTATAGGGAACGGTTATTGTTACTGTATTGTCCGTAATGTCGGCCGTGTACGATTTCCCGTCCACGGTCATCACGACCGATGTGATGAAATTTTCATCTGCATCTTCAGGTATAATTTCATCGTTTTTGTCACACGCTCCCAAAAAGAACAAGGATAGGAGCATGGGAAGAAAATAAATTTTCATACTTGTAATTTTTATTATTTGGTTAGATCCTCAAAAGAAAATACCTCCGTAGAAACTTCGCCCAGCCAGCCGCTTTTGGCCAGAACACCGCATTGTATTTTGATAAAGTCAATATATTGCAGATTGGCTTCCGTTCCATCGGCATGGATGGCATTGGAAATTTTGAAACCGTTCCTTTGTCCGCTTCCATCCACCGTACTGCCGCCTTCTATCTGGTCGTTTCCGAAATTATCCACGTACCCCCAGTCATAACTCTGATTATCCCAATAACCGGTTTGAGAATCTTGGGTGTTGCGGGCGGCCAGACAAGTGCCTGTCAGGGTATAACTGTTTTCCGAAATCCAAGCCGGATAATAATAGTCTTGTGTATGATAAGCGGACAGATAGTCTACCCAGCCGTTTCTACCGTCGGAACTGATCCATTGGACATCCATTTTTTTGCCTTCCGGACGGTAATAGGTCACTTCAAAATTCTGTATTGTTTCTTCCTTGCCTGCTTCAGATCCTTTCAGTTCGTACCACTCGTCATCCGGCAATCCGTTTCCGTTTATATCTTGCATGACCCATACGATACCCGGTTCGGAACTGCCGTCAAAGGCGTTCCCCTGAACACAGAAATCATATTGGTTACCCGAATTGGGAATACTGTGGTCGAAGCCGACGATGATATAACCCCCGAAAGAACCTAAAGAGACGTGCAGTTTGTCTTTCAAACGCTGTGTTGCCCATGCGACAGCCGCTTCAGGGGATGTTTCGTTGCCGGTCATACCGCCTATCGTGCTCGTCTCGTTGATAAATTGGCCGGGAGCTGGGGTATATTCATAGACTTTATTCCAGAGCTTGGAACTTCCCGAAGCCCGGAAGCCGTCTTGTTCCTTTTTGTCCACACAAACGACTTTTACGGTGGCAGTGACAGCCGTTTTCCCTTTGTCGATATTCCTGCTTATTTTTTCCGTCGGTGTGTCTTCCGACACAGTACAGGAGACGGTGTATTCTCCGGGTGCGGACGGCGTGAACTTGAACATGCGTTCCACTTCTCCTTCCATGACCTGACCGTCCACACTCCACTCAAAACGGGGATTGTCGAAATACTCCAACAACGGACGCAGGAAAACAGGACGGTCGGCAAAAGTGTACCTGTCCGTGGATGTTTGCAGGTAAGACGGGGTCGGGAATTTGACAACGTAGGGCATCGTTTCCACGACCTCTACGCTTACGTCTTTCGTTGTTGTCCCATCTATATTGGAAGCGTTGATTGTCACCGTATAAACACCGAGTTCTTTTTCATTGAAAGTATAAGTATTCTCGGTGGAAACGATTTTTCCTTCCCGTACCCATTCGATTTTGAACCCTTCGACATCCGAATGCTGAATATCGGGAGTAAATGTGTAATCGGTATTCCGGACGACTTTTAGCCCCTGCGAAGGTAGTGCCAGTGAGATGACCGGAGGGGTGAGTTCTTTCACTTCTACTTTCAGTTCCTCTTCGGCATAGCCTTCCGCATTGTCTACTCTTAGTTTGACATAAAAATCCCCGCATTCATTCCATGTACGTTGAAGAGACGGACCCGAAGAAACCAGCGTACCGTCTATCGTCCAAGCAAAAAGAGCATCTTCAACATTCTGGTATGTCGGGGCGATAGTCAATTCGTGATCGACCTTGACCGTGTAAATACCGGTCTCGCTGTCAAGTTCTATTATAGGTTGTCCTCCTACTTCTTCGGTAATGACTTCATCCTTGTTGCAGGAGGTGAACAGCATACAGGCAGAAATAATAAAATAGTGAAAACGATGCATGATGTGTGGATTTTAGAAAAATAACAGGGATACCCCCGACAGAAGGGATATCCTTGTATTCTTTTTATTGTATGGTGATATCATCAATACAGATATAAGCCGGAGTATTCAAACCGTATGCTCCCGAATCCGAACCCTCGAAGTTGAATTTCACACTTTGCACCCCTTCGGCATTGATTTCCCAATAATCCCATGTCGTGATAGGATCAACCTGTTGTTGGCCGTTACGATAATCGGCTAAAAGACGTTTGTAAGTGCGGATCAGACCGCCATTCGCATCATAACATTCCAGATTCACTTGGAAATACCCTTTCATCTCTTTCAGAGGAGTCGCTACCCCCGTAGAACCGAACTGATTACCATAAGTAATGACACCATAAGTGTATGAGGTGTTGCAGATCCACAGGCCGACCAATTTCCGGGGAACATTGAAATAAAATTCTGGTTTAGCCATCCATGCCTGATTGTAAGCATCCACATATCCGTAAACGACACCGAAATTGGAACCGCTGTGCCCGGCTTCCTTATTCTGTCCTTCCGCTTCCACCGCAGTGTTATAGACAGAACATTGGTTTAGATAAGAATACCACCAGTCTCCGGTATTTCCCGACTGATTGGAGCGGATGTTCCAGTTGGAAAGTGCGATGCCGCCGCTGGAATACTCTGTGCTTCCACCTACAGTATTAAACATTGAAAGGAAGAGATATTCTTCCGGAGTATTGTCGTAAATGGTGGTTACTTGAGGATACCCTTGGTACGAATAAAGATTTTCTCCGGCCGAGGTAGGTCCTGCTAACATGCCGGGATCGAAATCATCGAAAGTGATAGTTAAAGTACCGTCCGAATTTGTCACAGCACGGGTTTGCGAAGTTCCGGAATCAACCGGGTCCATCAAAAAGTCATCGTCCGAGCTACAGCCAGAGAACAAGGCGGTTGCGGTAAATAGACAGGCACCTGCCAGAAAGCGTAATTTTCTTTTCATAGGTCACTCATTTTAATGTAAAACATATTATTAACAAACACAAAAAATTCCCGTTCGTGCGGACTTACACGAACGGGAATATGTCTGTCTTCAAATATTGAATGGCCGATGAGCTATTCCTTATTTGATTACGACCCGTATATCCCGCAGGTGTAAATCTCATTCCGGTCATGGCAGGTCTTCTGACTCGTCCCGGTCATCGTGCCTTCCCGGTATTACACCAGTGGCAAAAGTTCGATGTCCGTTTTTGTGGACTCACAGCAGCGGGTACTGTCCCGGATTTTCACCGGGTTCCCTTTTCATTCGGAAGGCGTAAACCTCCCGAAACCATTTCCCGACTGCAAAATTATCTATATTACATATCAATTCCAAATAATTCATAATATTTATAATAAAACACACAAAGCATGACAACCGTACTGTTTTAATTAGAGCATTCAAGTTTACGACAAACGAAGACGGTAATTATCATACACAATATCCATAAACCAACAAAACAGCTTGCCATTTTCCATAACAATGCGTTCTGGAATAGATAACTGTTAGCTGCAATTATGCAAGCAAAAAAAGCAGACAGAATAATGACTATTAATATCATGCACCAGAAATTAATCCTATAAATTTATGGAAAACAAGTAAGGGAATGGAAGTTCCGTTGCCGCATGGATGCAGGTGAAGGACCTTCTCTTTTAACGTTGGATACGCCAATGCACGCCAACGGAAGACTCTGATATTATCTGTTTGGAAAGGATATAGGATGTGCGTTACTTTGTCGCATATTCAGAATCTTAAAAAGAATTTTAGTATGGAACTGACAATTATTGAAACAAGCGCGTATTAGGAGTTGAGAAAGCTGGTCAGCACGCTGGTCGTACAGATGGGCGACTTCCAGAAAAAGATTGCCCCGCCTGCGCCGGACAAGTGAATGGATGCGCAGGACGTATGTGATGGACTTATGCCCAAACACTTTCTGAAGAGTTTCCAGCAGCATCCCCTTGAGTATGGCCAGAACGGCAAATGCGTGGCGTCCGATGTGCGGGGTGACCTCGCCCCGGAGTTGCATTTCCTGCCTATGATTCCAAGACTGAGCCGCATGGCATTGTATTCACCTACCGGAAAGACACATTCGGGGAGTCTTTCTTTTCATCCGTACCCCTATATTTTTCAATCAGTTCGATAGCAATGGGCAATAATTTTACGACATACGCCACTCCCGTTTTTATACGGTTGCCCATCAGCCATGTACCGCCGTCGGAGTCGGTATGGATATTATCGTATGTTATGGCTTTCAAGTCCACATAGGAAAGACCGGTGAAGCACATGAACAGGAACATGTCGCGCATGGCACGCTGGCGTTTGTATCTCGGTTCTATATGGATTATCCTTTGCAGTTCCTCTTCGGAAAGGAAAGAACGCCTCTTGTATTCGGGCATACACTCGAATGATGCGAACGGATGAACCCGTATCCAGCCTTTTTCCTGCGCGATATACATCAGCCACTTCAAGGTATTGACACGCCCGAAGACAGTGGAGTTTGCCAAAGCGCATGTACCGAGCATCCAGTTGTAGTAATCCTCGATGAATGATTTCTCAAGTTCTTCGATGACAATATCCTCTGCATTCTTCTTGCTTTTCATGAAAAGCAGGAGACTCTTGTAATCGGCAACCAGACCGCAGTAGGTGCTTTCGGCTTTCTCTATGCCGATTTTCTTTTTATACGGTTCCAGCTGTTCCCTGAAAAGGTTCATAAGGGTGTGGCATTCCTCTGAGAAGCCGACATAGCGGTTATAGACTTTCTTGGCTGTAACAAAACTGTCGTGGTCGCAGATGTACTGGTAGTGCCTGGTGATTTGCGCCTTGATATTGTCAAGCTCCTGATTGAGTGTACGGGCCTCCTCGGACTTGCCTTTGGCCCGGTTGGTTTTGACGTCCCACAAAGCGAGGGACACTTCTTTCTTACAACTGAAACCGGCTTGGGTTCCATTGATGGTGATACGGCCCATAATCGGTGTCTTTCCGTTTTTTACAGACTGTTTATTCTCAAAACACTTAGCTATACATGGTCTGCGATAAGCTAAGAGAGATTCCCCTTACACAAAAGCATGGCATCTCCTTGTCGTATCTCGCCTTTATACTTTTATGTATAGTAGTCTACCGGATCGAATGAACAAGACCTATCCCATACATAAACCAATTTAGACTGCTATGTTATTTTTGAGGAAGAAGATGGAATGAGACCAGATACCCTCTTTAAGGCTGACTGTAAGTCGATTAAATGTAGAAAAAGATTGCTTTTGTCACAAGTAAAGTGTATATTTGCATTGAAAGAATCGTTCTTTGACAGAGGCAAAAGAAAACAGAATATTGTAATTCGCTCGTTTCTAAATCGTTACCTGATATTAATTAAACAGAAATAACTGTTTAATTTTCAATTAGATAGAGATTGTATGATGTTTCGCAGTATAAGAGCTCAATCTATCACCCAATCCCAGTAATTCGCCCAGCAACATCAACTGACGATTGAATGTGCGCAATGCCAACTGATATTCACGATAGGCTTCCGGAGTCCCTTCACGACTTTTTAATAAAGAAAACAGATAAGGAGAAGAACTGTCACGGTTCATATATCTCTTTACCAGAATCATCGCTTCTGCAGTTAGAGTCACCGACAAGGTGCGGCCTGTCTTACGTCTGCGATATGTAATCACATTGTCACGTAAATCACTTTTACGCAAATAGGCGAGATCGACAAAAGGCAAACCGCGCAATAAAAACATAAGGATAAATAATTCCTGTGCCTTGCGTAATGACGGAGAACCGACAAAAGCCTGTGATAACCTGGCAAATACTTTCTTTATATCCTCCTCACCCAACGCACGTTTATGATCGGCACGAGTGCCTGTATAAACAGAACGAAACAGATGAGGAACATAAGGTGCCTTACGAAGATCGACAGCACGATTATAAACTGCACGAAACGTGCGCAAATAAGTGGAGACGGTATTCCAACTACATCCACGACTACGAAGATGCACTTCGAACCCTTTTAACCACTCCGGACTCACCTCATGGAAGGTGAAATCCTCTTTCCCACAATAAGCAATGATGGCATTGAGACTGCTACGGTATACATGGGCAGTGCCAAAGTTTCCCTCCATCTGTAGCCCACGGGCTACTTGCTTCATAAATGTTACTACTTTCAACATCTCTCGATTTATTAATAAATTAGACAATAAATATAAGGGTATTCCAACAATCGAACAAATTGAAGGCAGAGATGTTGCAGGAATACAAAAAAAGAACCACCTCCCCTTATTAGGGAAAGTGGTTCTTATCTTCTTTATATATTCTTAAGCGAAAGCTGGAATTACATCATTCCGCCCATGCCTCCCATTCCGGGAGCGCCCATTGGCATTTCAGGTTTATCTTCCTTCTTTTCTACAATTACACATTCAGTAGTCAGGAACATACCAGCGATAGAAGCTGCATTTTCCAAAGCTACACGAGCAACCTTAGCAGGGTCTACTACACCGGCAGCATGCAAGTTTTCGTAAATATCCAGACGAGCGTTGTAACCAAAGTCACCTTTGCCTTCACGTACTTTCTGAACAACTACCGCACCTTCTTTACCAGCGTTAGCAACGATCTGACGAAGTGGTTCTTCGATAGCACGTTTGATGATTTCAACACCGGTTGTTTCGTCAGCATTGTCACCCTTCATGCCATCGATAGCATCAATTGCACGGATATAAGCTACGCCACCACCCGGGATGATACCTTCTTCGATAGCAGCACGAGTTGCACGCAAAGCATCGTCCACACGGTCTTTCTTTTCTTTCATTTCCACTTCAGAAGCAGCACCTACATAGAGAACTGCTACACCACCTGACAATTTAGCCAGACGTTCCTGCAATTTCTCGCGGTCATAGTCAGACTTAGTTGCCACGATTTGTGCTTTGATCTGTTCGCAACGTTCTTTGATGCTGTCTTTGTTACCTGCACCGTTTACAACAGTTGTATAGTCTTTAGTAACTGTAACTTTGTCAGCAGTACCCAACATTTCGATAGTAGCTTGTTCCAGTTTCAAACCTTTTTCTTCGCTGATAACAACACCACCTGTCAGGATAGCGATATCTTCCAACATTTCTTTACGACGATCGCCGAAGCCCGGAGCCTTCACAGCACAGATCTTCAATTGAGAACGCAGACGGTTTACTACCAATGTAGTCAACGCTTCGCTATCTACATCTTCTGCAATTACCAACAGAGGACGACCTGTTTGTACAGCCGGTTCGAGGATAGGCAAGAAATCTTTCAGATTAGAAATCTTCTTGTCATAGATCAGGATGTAAGGTTTCTCCATCTCACATTCCATTTTTTCTGTATTTGTCACGAAGTAAGCTGACAAATAACCACGGTCGAACTGCATACCTTCTACTACACCGATAGTAGTGTCTGTACCTTTTGCTTCTTCGATAGTGATTACACCGTCTTTAGAAACTTTACGCATAGCGTCAGCAATCAATTTACCGATTACCGGGTCGTTGTTTGCAGATACGGTTGCCACTTGTTCGATCTTGTCATAGTTGTCACCTACAGTTTCAGCCTGATCCTTGATTGATTCTACCACTTTGGCAACGGCCTTGTCGATACCACGTTTGATATCCATCGGGCTAGCACCGGCAGTTACGTTCTTCAAACCTTCAGCTACGATAGCTTGTGCAAGAACGGTTGCAGTAGTTGTACCGTCACCGGCATCGTCACCTGTCTTAGAAGCAACTTCTTTTACCAACTGTGCACCAGTGTTCTGGTAAGCATCTGCCAATTCGATTTCTTTTGCTACTGTCACACCGTCTTTTGTGATGTGCGGAGCACCGAATTTCTTCTCAATGATAACGTTACGTCCTTTCGGGCCCAGAGTTACTTTTACTGCATTTGCCAAAGCATCGACACCTTTTTTCAATTGGTCACGGGCATCGATATTGAATAATATTTCTTTTGCCATCTCTTTATTTACTATTTAAAGATTTACTATTTACTATTATTAATTAATCCAAAACAGCGAGAACATCGCTCTGACGCATAATCAGATATTTAGTACCTTCAACGTCAAGTTCTGTTCCGGCATATTTACCATAAAGAACTGTATCGCCTACTTTCAATACCATTTCTTCGTCTTTCGTACCGTGACCTATTGCCACAACTTCACCCTTCAAAGGTTTTTCTTTTGCTGTATCAGGGATAATGATACCACCAATTGTTTTTTCTTCTGCAGGTGCAGGGAGGATAAGCACTCTGTCTGCTAATGGTTTAATGTTCATAGTTACTTGTTATATTTTAGTTATACATTTAATAGTAGATGTTACCCGCCATTTTTCAGGCGGAACGCTAAAGTTATTGCGAAAAGCGTGCCAAAGTAAATAAATGATTCTTTGTCAGAAATAGACTGACAAAATGACTGACAACTTGCATTGTATGGCAAAAAAGTATATTTGTCACCTACTTTTTAAACAAAACAAAAGGATTATTCCTTATAATGACGTATATTCGTAAACGAACCATCAAATGCACTGTATAAATAATATGAATGGAATAGCATCCGGCCTCATCATCGCCTCTTGCGTCTTCTACTCCTGCACTTCGCGTACAGGAGAGATTTCTCCTGTACATGAACAACAACAGACAGATTCGCTGTCGCAAGATACAATAACTCAACCCGAGGTTAAACCTGTTGAAAAGAAACTCACAGCAGAACAGATACAAATCACCAAAGATTTATTGTATGACCAATATACATTGGAAGACACCTATCCTTATAAAGACACTACCCGGCAATTTCAATGGGACAAAATCAAAGAACGGCTGGCTTTGCTTGAAAATATACAGTTGCAGCCTTCCACTTGGGCAATTCTCCAGAATTACAAAAATAGAAATGGAGAAGCACCGCTTGTGAAGAATTTCAAAAGAAACGCTTACGGACGGGTGGCGGATACTCTCGGCATAGAACGTTACCAATCCGTTCCGCTTTATTTGTTGACCGACACATTAGTGCCCGAACGATACGGGCAGGATGGAGAACTAACCCGTTTTATCGAAGATGGGGAAAAATTCATAACAGCAGAGCCAATGTTTACCGGAGATGAATGGATGATTCCTAAAAAGTATGTCAAAGTAATCGGAGATACGATTGTTTTCAACAAAGCTGTTTTCGTAGACCGCCACAATCAGAATATCGCTGCTCTCGAACGTAGCGGAGAAGGGCAATGGATGGTTCGTAGCATGAATCCTTCCACTACGGGACGTCACCTGCCGCCGTATGCACAGGAAACTCCTTTAGGAATGTTTGTATTACAGGAAAAGAAAGCGAAGATGGTATTTCTAAAAGACGGTTCGAAAGAGACAGGAGGTTATGCTCCTTATGCGAGTCGTTTCACGGATGGAGCCTATATTCACGGAGTACCGGTCAATGCTCCCCGCAAGACACAGATAGAATATAGTCCGTCGTTAGGAACGACACCGCGTTCGCACATGTGCGTACGAAATGCAACTTCCCATGCCAAATTCATTTATGATTGGGCGCCTGTAAATGAAACTATTATTTTTGTATTGGAATAAACGTTGAACAAACATACACCACTATTCCCGAATCGCTACTACCTATCGTCCAAAGTATAACTAGAAAAGTTCTTTTCTATAAGGTGAGAACTTGCTTTTCTCTTGGGGAAAAGTTACTTTCCCCTTACCAGGGAAAACGCATGAGTGCTAATTATTTAATAATCAATAGTTCCCTTCTCTTCTCAAAACATATTTAATGGCAATACTCTTGTATATCTAATAATAAATAAAGTCTTCCTAGTTACTTTTCCTCATATAGACGTGTCA
>NZ_JAJKHN010000066.1:0-38938 GCF_020982715.1 Bacteroides sp. 1_1_30 | reverse complement strand
GTGTGGAATTATTCCACACTCCCCGCCACAGTTCTTTTATTTAGGTAATCTATTTACTTAATTTCATCCGGCCAGGGACAAGGTTTACCTGTCGCTTTGAAAGTCGGTCGTTGTGCATCTACTTTTCTTAGAAAGTTGCCCAGCTCTTTAGAAAGTTTCTTCACGATGTCCGGATGCTGTGCACTAAGGTCGTTGCTTTCTCCTATATCATCAGGTATGTTGAATAACTCTTTCTTTCCTGTTCCATAGTAATAAATCAATTTCCAGTCACCGTTTCGAACGGCACAATTAAAGTTGATTCCGGGACCGTCATTTCCCCAGTTGTTAGGCATATTCCAGAAAAGACTCCGACCCTTAGCTGGGTTGCCTGTCTGTTTCAGCAGAGGGATGAAACTGATACCGTCTATCGGTTGAACTGTCTGGTAGTTCTTGACACCTGCCATTTCAAGAATAGTAGGGTAGAAGTCTTCTATCAACAAGTAGTTGTTGCATTTGCTTCCCGGAGCTACTACTCCCGGCCAGCTGATAATCATCGGTTCGCGGATACCGCCTTCATAAGTAGAACCTTTACCACTGTTCAATGGATAATTCTGTGTATGCAGCTTGCCGTCACGCCATCCGGATTCGGATGCAAGTCCTCCGTTATCACTCATAAAAATGATAATAGTGTTGTTGGCTTCTCCATTCTTTTCCAGCCAGTTCATTAAATCACCTAAACTTTTATCCATTCCTTCAATCAGTGTGGCATAAGCAGCTTCATGGTCTGTCATTCCTTTTTTCTTGTACTTCTCATAGAAGCGCATATCTTTGTTCAAAGGAATGTGGATGGCATATTGCGACATATACAAATAGAAAGGCTGATTATACTTTTTCGCTTTATCCAGTGCTTTAATGGCTTCCAACGTCAATGCTTCAGTTACAAAGGTTTCCGTTCCCCAATATTTCTCTAATCCGGGAACAGACATCAGTGATACCGCTTTCCCATCTTTGGTATGTCCGTAGTTCTCTTCTCCCAGGTAACTGGCAAGTCCACCGGCCGCATGTCCGGCAATATTTACCTCGAATCCCCAATGATGCGGATCTTCCCCTGGAGTATCTATCGCTCCGAAATGGGCTTTTCCACAATGTATAGTATGATAACCGCTGTTCTTTAGCAGTTGCACGAAGGAGGTTCCTACGAAAGTATGATTAGTGCCGGACACTTGACTTACTCCATTGTAATTCCAGTCAGGGACTGCCAGAATGCTATCTTTACGGTCTGTCATTGTATTCTTTTGCAGCGTCCAGTTAGTTACTCGGTGACGTGCGGCGTTGGTTCCGGTGATGAGGCTGCACCGGGTAGGAGAACTGATACTGTTGGCATACGCTTGAGTAAACATCATTCCCTGTTTGGCTAACCGCTCCATATTTGGAGTCTCGTACAATTCGTTATAGTGTGTCTTCTGTGTCCAGAATGGGAGTGAAGTATCCTGCCATCCCATATCGTCTACCATAAAGAGAATGATATTCGGACGTTTGTCCGCGTGTTCTATTTGCATATTGCTTTGTGCTTGCAGATTGGTTGCTGCGAGTGGCACAAATGCAAGGGGTAATAATGTTTTTTTATTCATGGGGGGCATTTTATTCTATGGAATATGCATTAAAATTAATAATATCTGGTAATGCGATAGATTCGGTTAAAGATAAGTTCGAGCACTACAAAAAGGAATCATTTCTCACCGTGATGAGAATAAATACTCATAATAGTGAGAATTTTTTCTCATTGCATTGAGAAAATTTTCTCATAGGCATGAGAACACTTGAGAAAATGCAAGAATGTAACTTGTTACAAATCAATATTGTATAATTTCAATTTATTATATAAAGTCTTTCGATCAATATTCAGTAATTGCGCTGCTTTACTCTTATTGTTTCCTGTTTGGCGTAGCGCCTCCAAAATATGCTCTTTTTCAGTCTCTTCATTGCGTAATGCAATGCTCGTATTGCTGGATGCAGGAGTTTCTAAAAGCTCGGTCCCCAATTCCAATAAAGTAATGAAACTGCTTTGTGCCAATAAAGTTGCTCTTTTGACGATGTTCTTCATTTGGCGCAAATTTCCCGGCCAATGATAATTCATTAAAGCTTGCGATGCTTTTGCATCGAAACCAATCAGGTGTTTATCCAGTTCCTTGTTTGCCTGATCGAGGAAGAAATTGGCAAAGAGCAGAATATCTTCTTTCCGTTCTTTCAGATCGGGCATACGGAGGGTAAATTCATTGATACGATGATAAAGGTCTTCACGGAAAGTACCTTTTTCAATGGCTTGTTCCAGATTCTCATTGGTGGCAGATACCAGACGAATATCTACCGATATCTCCTGTGTAGAACCTACCGGACGTATTTTTCTCTCTTGCAAGGCACGAAGCAGTTGTATCTGCACTTCATAACTAAGGTTTCCGATCTCATCCAGAAAGATAGTACCACCGTTGGCTGCAACGAAAGCACCCGTTTTATCTGTCAGAGCACCTGTAAACGAACCTTTCACATGACCGAAAAATTCGGAAGCAGCCAGTTCTTTGGGGATAGAACCACAATCTACGGCAATAAACGGTTTATCGTTTCGTTTGCTAAGTTGATGAATACGGTGCGCCACATACTCTTTTCCTGTTCCGCTGGAACCGTTGATAAGTACGGACATATTGGTCGGAGCTACCAGACCTACATAATTGTAGAGTTGTTTGGCTGCATCACTTTCTCCTTCCAGATAAGCACGATGATTTTCTGTTGAATCTTTAGATGAAGTAGAAGCACCTTTTTTAGAAGAAGATTTAGCAACGTTATGAGTAGCAGGACTCTTTTCAGACTGTAGACATTCAGAAATTTTCTTCAGTAATTCTTCCGGATTTACCGGTTTGGCTATATAATCACGTGCTCCCAGTTTCATTGCCTGTACGGCGGATTGTATATCCGCATAGCCAGTCATGATGATTAAAGGAATGTCCATGCCTTGTTCATTCATCCATTTCAGCAGATCGATACCTTCGTGGTCGGGTAGTCGCAGGTCTGATAAAATCAGATCGACGTTTTGGCTTTCGATATGTTTTCGGGCGCGGGCAATATTACTCACTGATGATACTTCAAAGCCCTTTTTGCCTAGCCAGGTTTTTAGCATCATTCCAAAAGTGATATCATCTTCAACGATCAATATGGAGCTCATCATGTCAGGTTTTGATTCTTTTAAGTCACAAAGGTAAGAGGATTTAGGCGAAAGTGGTATATTTGCAAACTTAAATTAAATAAAAGTGTTATGAAAAAGATTCTATTGATAATATTAACCATATCGTTTTGCGGACTTACTGCCTGCAAAACCGGAACAAAAAAAGGAGGAGACATGGATAAAGAAACGTTGGTAAAGATTGAGACAACTGTAGGAGATATCGAGGTGAAACTATATAATGAGACACCGAAACATCGTGATAATTTTATCAAACTGGTGAAGGACGGTGTTTATGAAGGCACACTGTTTCATCGTGTTATCAAAGATTTTATGATTCAGGCTGGTGACCCGGACTCAAAGAATGCACCGAAAGGAAAAATGCTGGGTACGGGAGATGTAGGTTATACTGTTCCCGCTGAATTTGTATATCCTAAATATTTCCATAAGAAAGGTGCCTTGTCCGCTGCCCGTCAGGGAGATAATGTGAACCCGAAGAAAGAATCTTCCGGTTGTCAGTTCTATATCGTGACAGGTAAGGTGTTCAATGACTCTACCTTGCTGGGTATGGAAAGCCAGATGAATGAGAATAAGATTAATGTTATTTTCAATACGCTGGCACAGAAACACATGAAGGAAATTTATAAGATGCGAAAAGCAAATGACGAAAACGGTCTTTATGATTTGCAGGAAAAGTTGTTTGCAGAGGCACAGGAAATGGCAGCTAAACAACCGGAATTTCATTTCACTCCGGAACAGATTGAAGCCTATACAACGGTGGGAGGAACTCCGCATCTGGATGGCGAATATACTGTGTTCGGTGAAGTAGTGAAAGGTCTGGATATTGTGGATAAAATCCAGCAGGTGAAAACCGACCGTAGCGATCGTCCCGAAGAAGATGTAAAAATAACAAAGGTGACAATACTTGACTGAAATATATGAAAATCAACAGGCATATTCTTGATAATGGGTTACGTCTGGTACATTCGCAGGACGAAAGTACGCAGATGGTTGCCCTTAATATATTATATAATGTGGGAGCTCGCGACGAAGATCCCGAACATACCGGTTTTGCCCATTTGTTCGAACACCTGATGTTCGGAGGGTCGGTGAATATTCCCGATTATGATATGCCGCTTCAATTGGCGGGTGGAGAGAATAATGCCTGGACGAATAATGATATAACCAATTACTACCTCACTGTACCTCGTCAGAATGTAGAAACCGGCTTTTGGTTGGAATCCGACCGGATGTTGAGTCTTGATTTTAGCGAACGGAGTCTGGAGGTACAGCGGGGAGTAGTAATGGAAGAATTCAAACAGCGATGTTTGAATCAGCCTTATGGGGATATCGGACATCTTTTGCGTCCTCTGGCTTATCAGACGCATCCTTATCAATGGCCTACTATCGGAAAAGAGTTGTCGCATATTGCCAATGCTACGCTGGAAGAAGTGAAGGCATTCTTTTTCCGTTTTTATGCTCCTAATAATGCCATATTAGCTGTGACCGGTAATATCTCTTTCGAAGAGGCGGTTGCTTTGACAGAAAAATGGTTCGGCTCTATTCCTCGTCGGGAAGTTCCTCAACGGAACCTGCCACAAGAACAGGAACAGACGGAAGAACGGCGGCTGACGGTAGAGAGAAATGTTCCTCTCGATTCTTTATTTATGGCATACCACATGCCTGCCCATTGCCATCCGGATTATTATGCATTTGATATTTTGTCGGATGTGTTGAGCAACGGACGTTCCAGCCGGTTGAACCAGCGTTTGGTACAACAGAAACAATTATTTTCGAGTATAGATGCTTATATTTCCGGCAGTGTAGATGCGGGGTTATTCCATATTAGTGGTAAACCTTCGGCAGGTGTCACCCTGGAACAGGCGGAAGCGGCAGTGCGGGAAGAACTGGAACTGTTGCAGCAAGAATTGGTTGACGAACAGGAACTGGAAAAAGTGAAGAACAAATTTGAGTCCACCCAGATATTCGGCAACATCAATTATTTGAATGTGGCAACCAACCTGGCTTGGTACGAATTGCTTGGCCGGGCGGAGGACATGGAAAAAGAGGTCGATCGTTATCGGTCTGTCACGGCTGAACAATTGCGGGCGGTAGCTCAATCTGCTTTCCGTAAGGAGAACGGAGTAATACTATATTATAAGAAACAACAAAATTAAATTCTCCCTTTTTTATAATTTATCAGTGAAAGGGGAAAGTCCCTTTGCCTGAAAATGGAGATACGTTTAGGTAACGGAAAAGTAAATGAGACATATTTATAGTACATATAAAGAGCATTATAAAGCACTAATTTTTCTCGGACTACCGATTGTGATCGGGCAAATAGGAGTGATCGTTCTCGGATTTGCGGATACGTTAATGATCGGACATCATAGTACGATTGAGCTGGGAGCAGCTTCCTTCGTAAATAATGTGTTTAATCTGGCGATTATTTTCAGTACAGGGTTTTCGTATGGACTGACTCCCATTGTAGGAGGGCTGTATGGGACTCATCAGTATGCTCCTGCCGGACAGGCATTGCGCAACAGCTTGTTGGCAAATCTGATGGTTGCATTGCTGCTGACTATATGTATGACTGTTCTTTATCTGAATATCGAGCATCTCGGACAGCCGGAAGAATTGATTCCTCTGATTAAACCGTATTACCTTGTTTTGCTTGCTTCATTAGTGTTTGTCATGCTTTTCAATGGATTCAAGCAATTCACAGACGGAATAACGGATACCCAAACCGCCATGTGGATATTGCTTGGAGGAAATGTCTTGAATATCATAGGAAACTATATCCTGATTTACGGTAAACTCGGATTGCCCGAATTAGGTTTGTTGGGAGCAGGTATTAGTACGTTGTTTTCGCGTATTGTGATGGTGATTGTATTTATAATCATCTTTATGCGTAGTCCGCGTTTCGTCCGTTATAAGATTGGCTTTTTCCGTTTGGGATGGTCACGTGCAGTATTTGGACGCTTGAATGGACTAGGATGGCCGATTGCTTTCCAGATGGGAATGGAGACAGCCTCCTTTAGTTTGAGTGCTATCATGATCGGTTGGCTAGGTACGATCGCTTTGGCTTCTCATCAGGTGATGTTGGCTATTTCGCAGTTTACCTTTATGATGTATTACGGTATGGGGGCTGCTGTTGCTGTTCGTGTCAGCAATTTCAAAGGCCAGAATGACATCGTCAATGTACGCCGTTCAGCCTATGCCGGTTTTCATCTGATGATGACATTGGGTGTCGTGCTTTCCTTGATTGTCTTCCTTTGCCGGAATTACTTGGGAAGCTGGTTTACCGACAGCCAGGAAGTGGTTGCTATGGTGACATCTTTAATTTTTCCTTTCCTTGTCTATCAGTTTGGCGACGGGCTTCAAATCACTTTCGCCAATGCTTTGCGTGGAATTTCAGATGTAAAACTAATGATGGTTATCGCCTTTATCGCCTATTTCGTTATTTCGCTTCCCGTAGGATATTTCTGCGGCTTTGTAATGGGATGGGGGATAGTAGGTGTCTGGATGGCATTTCCTTTTGGTCTGACGAGTGCGGGACTAATGCTCTGGTGGCGTTTCCACTACATGACAAAACTCCCCGAACCCCACCCCAAAACCTAATACTTAATACTTAATACTTAAAACTTTTATCCCAATGGCTTCCTTCCGTTTTACAAAGTTGAAAATAACCGCCGGTTACACTTTGTTACTGGCGATCCTCCTTTTCTCGCTGGTGTTTGTACATCGTGAGATGGAAGCATTGTCGGCAGCCGACGATCAGCAGAACTTAAGAACTGATAGTCTATTGACCCTTCTCCACGAGAAAGATCAAAACACGATTCAGATGTTGCGGGTGTTAAGTGAAGCAAACGACAGCCTTCTCTCTGCTTCGGAGATTGAAGAAATCATTTCCGAACAAGATTCTGTCATTACCCAGCAACGGGTACAACATCGGGTCATTACCAAGCGTGACTCGTTAATAACTACTCCTAAAAAGAAGGGATTCTTCAAACGGCTCGCCGAAGTGTTTTCCCCTTCTAAACAAGACAGTGCCGTATTAGTTAATACATCGCTGGAAGTAGCCACTGATACCATTCTTCAACCGACTACTTCTAAAGATTCTCTTCAGCAGAAAATCCGCATGGCTACCGAAGAAAAACGGTTGCAACGGAAGAAAACCATCCGGCGTACCAGTACGAAGTACCAGCGGATGAATACACAGTTGACGGCACGAATGGATAGTCTGATTAAACAATATGAGGAAGAAATGACCCTGCGTGCCCGTCAGGATGCCGAGCTTCAGCAGGAGGTAAGAATGCGGTCGGCGCGTATCATCGGCGGTATCGCGGTTGGTGCCGTACTATTATCTGCTTTTTTCCTGATATTGATTATGCGGGATATCTCTCGCAGCAACCGTTATCGTCAGCAATTGGAGGTGGCGAATAAACGCGCGGAAGATTTGCTTGTTGCCCGTGAGAAATTAATGCTGGCCATTACCCATGACTTTAAGGCGCCGCTGGGGTCAATCATGGGATATACCGAACTTCTGTCCCGGCTGACAGAAGATGAACGGCAACGTTTCTACCTCGACAATATGAAAAGCTCTTCGGAACATTTGTTGAAACTAGTCAGTGACTTGCTCGATTTCCATCGGCTCGATCTCAATAAAGCGGAAGTGAACCGTGTAACCTTTAACCCTTCCCAGCTGTTCGACGAAATTTATGTCAGTTTCGAACCTTTGACCGCTGCCAAAGGTTTAGCCTTGCAATGTCACGTCGCCCCGGAACTGAACGGAAGATATATCAGTGATCCTTTGCGACTCCGGCAAATAGTGAACAACCTTTTGTCTAATGCCGTAAAGTTTACTCAAAAAGGAGAGATTAGCCTGACAGCCGGTTATGATTCTTCTAAGTTAACCATTGCTATCGCCGATACAGGAAAAGGAATGGCATCAGAAGATCGTGAACGTATCTTTCAGGAGTTTACACGTCTTTCCGGTGCGCAGGGAGAGGAAGGTTTCGGACTCGGACTCTCTATTGTGAAGAAACTGGTAACCTTGCTTGAAGGAACCATTGACGTGCAAAGCACATTAGGAAAAGGAAGCTGTTTTACTGTAACTCTGCCTCTTTATCCGGTAGGTAAATCCATTGCGGAAAGTGAATCTCCCGAAAGCGAAAATGTGGATATAACAGAGGAGTCGGCCGCGATTCCTCCGATGAAAGTCATCCGTGTTCTTTTGATCGATGACGATAAGATTCAGTTGAATCTGACTGCTGCCATGTTGAAACAACATGGTATCGATGCGGTATGTTGTGAACAGCTGGAGCAGTTGATCGAACAGCTTCGCTCTTCCGTCTTCGATGTATTGCTGACAGATATACAAATGCCTGCTATTAACGGTTTTGATTTGGTAAAATTATTGCGGGCTTCTAATATACCACAAGCAAAAACAATCCCCGTCATTGCTGTGACCGCCCGTAGCGAAATGGATAAGGCAGCTTTACATGAACATGGCTTTGCCGGTTGTCTGCATAAACCGTTTACAGTAAAAGAATTATTGATGACGGTAAATGAAGGGCAACTCTCCGCTGATGAAGCGCATATCACAGAAGATATGGCAACAGCCGGAATAAATTTCTCTGCACTTACTGCTTATTCTGAAGACGATCCGGAAGCAGCATCCTCCATTATTCAGACTTTTATTGAAGAAACAGGTAAGAATATCGAACGGATGCAACAAGCGCTGAACGATAAAGAGGTGGACGGGATAGCTGCTATGGCGCATAAGCTCCTCCCTCTCTTTACAATGATTGGAGCGGATGAAACCATAACTCCATTAAAATGGCTGGAAGCTTGTCGTGGAGAAAAATTCTCGGAAAAAATAGAAGAAACAACACTTAATATATTAGAGGCTGTCCATAAAATAATAAGTGAGGCAGAGCGCTATTTGATAGTGATGAAAAATACCCGATAAGCTATTTTCTTCTACTCCTTGGCTAGTATCTGTATCTTTCTTACTATTAGCCAAACCTTTTTTCAAAATAATTTGTTTACTTTGTGTCACCTTATTTACACTGACACATTTTACATGAAACGAAAATGGATACGCTGGGTAAGCTGGATACTGCTTACTCCTATAATACTCTTTGTAATACTAATGGTATTGCTTTATGTTCCTCCCGTTCAGAATCTTTTGCGTCGGGAGGTTACTGCATACGCCTCTAAGGCAACCGGTATGCAGATTCAGGTGGAACGGATAGACCTTCGTTTCCCGCTTAATCTGTTGGTTCGTGGCGTAGAGGTTATTCAACAGCCGGATACTCTTTTGTCTTTGGAAAGCCTGAATGTCCGTGTGCAGGCATGGCCGTTAATAAAAGGAAAAGTCGAAGTGGATGAAGTCACTTTGAGCCGGGTAGCCGTTAATTCAGCCAATTTGATGGAAGGAATGAAGATTAAAGGCGTTTTAGGACGTTTCTTCCTGCAAAGCCATGGTGTTGACTTGTCCAATGAAATAGCGATTATCAATCAGGCCGAACTGTCTGATACCCATGTGCAGTTGCTGATGAATGATACTACCACCACTCCTAAAGATACCACAGCCTCTGCTCCTGTAAACTGGAAAGTGGATCTTCATCAGTTGAAATTAAAGAATGTATCATTCAGTATGCAACTTCCTGTTGATTCCATGCGGATGGCAGCTCATATCGGGGAGGCTGCTATTGATGATGCACAGGCTGATTTGAAAAATCAGTTTTATGGTTTGAAGAAGTTTCTGTTGTCGGGAACTTCCGCCAGTTATGATACAGGAACTGCGCAACCAATAGAAGGTTTTGATGCTTCCCATATTGCCGTTCGTGATGTTCGCATCGCTTTGGATTCCCTGTTGTATAAAGGCAGGGACATGAATGCGGTCATTCGTGAGTTTACAATGAATGAACGTTCCGGATTAAGTGTTGTTTCACTGACAGGTAGAGCATACTCTAACGATTCAATCATTAGTGTTCCCGGTTTAAAACTAAAAACCCCTCATTCTGAAATCGATTTATCTGCCCATACTTATTGGGAACTTGTCAACATCCCGACTACAGGACGTTTGTCCGCCAATCTCAATGCCTATATCGGCAAAGAAGATGTTATGTTATTTGCAGGAGGATTGCCTGATAGCTTTAAAGAAGCCTATCCATTTCGTCCGCTTGTCATTCGTGCCGGTACGGACGGTAACTTGAAACAAATGCAGATTTCCCGTTTTACGGTAGACTTGCCGGGTGCTTTTGCTTTAGAAGGCGGCGGTATGATAGAAAACCTGGCTGACAGCCTGACTCGTACCGGAACCATTGGGCTGAAAATGACAACTCAAAATTTGAACTTCCTGACCGCTCTGTCAGGAGAGGCTCCCAATGGTACGATTGTAGTCCCTGACAGCATGAATCTGGTGGCGAAAGTTGATATCAAAGGTCCTGAATACAAAGCAGGCCTCCGTCTGAAAGAGGGGAAAGGAGCTATGGACGTGAATGCAGCATTAAATACATCTACCGAAGTTTACAAAGCTGATCTGAAGATAGACAATCTGCAACTCCATAACTTCCTTCCGAAAGATTCTATCTACGAACTGTCTCTTTCGGCTGCGGCTAATGGTCGTGGACTGGATGTCATGTCTTATCATTCTTTTGCCAAACTGAATCTTTCATTAGATCAGCTTCATTATGCAAAATATCATCTCTCCAATCTTAATTTGACAGGAGACCTTAAAGGCGCACTGGTCACCGCACATCTGACAAGTGACAATGCTTTATTGAAAATGACAACCGATGCGGAATATAATTTGGCGCACAGTTATCCTGATGGTAAGATAACGGTTGATGTCACTCAACTGGATTTACATGAATTAGGAATCATGCCGCAGCCAATGAAGCGTCCGCTTACTTTTAATTTAGCTGCCGAAGCTCGTCGGGATTTAGTCTCGGCACATTTCGTTTCTGGAGATATGAAACTCGACTTGAGCGCACGTTCCGGCGTTAATCCTTTAATTCGCCAATCTACTCACTTTGTGGATGTATTGATGAAGCAGATTGATGAGAAAGCATTGAATCACGCTGAACTGCGTAAGGCGCTACCGACGGCAGTTTTCTCTTTCTCTGCAGGACAAGAAAACCCTTTGGCATATTTTCTGGCTACTAAAAAGATAGCTTACCATGATGCTTCTGTGAAATTCGGAGCAGCTCCTAATTGGGGAATTAATGGAAAAGCCGCTATTCATGCTTTGAAAGTAGACACCTTGCAACTGGACACGATTTTCTTTACAGTCAAACAAGATACCACACTCATGAAATTGCGTGCCGGTGTTATTAACGGACCGAAGAATCCGCAATTCTCCTTCTCTACTACACTGACAGGAGAGATTCGTGACCGGGATGCGGAACTGCTGGTAGATTTTAAGAATGGAAAAGGAGAAACGGGCGTACTGCTCGGTGTCAATGCGCGTCCTTTGTTTGAAGGGCAAGGAAAAGGCGATGGATTAGCTTTCACATTAATCCCGGAAGAACCGATTATCGCCTTCCAGAAATTCCATTTTAATGAGAATCACAACTGGATTTATGTGCATAAGAATATGCGTGTATACGCTAATGTAGATATGTGGGACGATGAAGGAATGGGATTCCGTGTACATTCGGTGCGGGGGGACACTGTTTCTTTACAGAATATTGATGTCGAAATCCGAAGAATCAGTTTAGCCGAATTGAGCAAAGTACTGCCTTACTTCCCGGAAATAACCGGTTTATTCTCTGCGGAAGCACACTACGTGCAGACTGAAAAAGATCTTCAACTCTCGGTTGAATCATCTATTGACGAGCTGACTTATGAACGTCAACGAATTGGTGATGTAACATTAGGAGCTACCTGGTTGCCGGGCGAACAAGGGAAACAATATCTTAACGCTTATCTGAATCATGACAAAGTGGAAGTGATGGTGGCGGATGGCAAGCTGGTTCCAACCCAGACAGGGAAGGATAGTCTGGAAGTAAATGCCACTCTGGAGCACTTCCCGCTCCGTGTAGCGAACGTATTCATTCCCGATCAGATGGTTACATTAGCCGGTGATATGGATGGTAATCTGAACATTACCGGTAGCACCGAACAACCTTTGATTAATGGCGAACTGATATTGGATAGTGTTACTGTCCTTTCCCGGCAGTATGGTGCTAACTTCCGGTTCGATAACCGCCCGGTGCAGATAAAGAATAATCGTTTGGAATTTGATAAATTCGCTATTTATACAACAGGAAAGAATCCATTTACGATTGACGGATCTGTCGATTTCAGAGATATGTCCCGGCCGATGGCAAATCTGAATCTGCTGGCACAGAACTATACGCTTCTGGATGCCAAACGTACCCGTGAAAGTCTGGTTTACGGAAAAGTATATGCTGATTTCCGGGCAACGGTGAAAGGGCCGTTAGACGGATTGAATATGCGTGGAAACATGAGTTTGCTGGGCAATACAGATGTTTCTTATATATTGACCGATTCACCGTTGACTGTGCAGGACCGTTTGGGAAGTTTGGTAACCTTTACTTCATTTAGTGACACCACTACGGTTGTTCAGCAAGAAGTGCCGACTGTTTCTTTAGGCGGGCTGGATATGGTGATGATGGTACACATCGACCCGTCCGTTCGTTTGAAAGTCGATTTGGACGCAAGCAATGACAATCGTGTTGAACTGGAGGGAGGAGGTGACCTCTCTATGAAATATACTCCGCAGGGTGACCTGACATTGACCGGACGCTATACGTTGAGCGGCGGTTTGATGAAATATGCTTTGCCTGTCATCGCTGCCAAAGAATTTGCTATCGACAACGGCAGCTATGTGGAATGGACGGGAAATCCTATGGACCCGATGCTGAACTTCAAAGCAACCGACCGTATCCGCGCTTCTGTCTCCGAAGGAGAGAATGGTGGAACACGTATGGTTAATTTCGATGTGTCTATCGTCGTCAAGAACCGACTGGATAATCTTTCTTTCGCCTTTGACGTATCTGCCCCCGAAGACGCAACCATACAAAATGAATTGACGGCTATGGGCGCGGAAGAGAGAGGTAAACAGGCTCTATATATCATGGTTATGAAAACCTACCTTGGCACCGGACCGATTGGTGGCGGAGGTGGTGGACTGGGTAAACTGAATATGGGTTCTGCATTGAACTCCGTATTAAGTAGCCAAATCAACTCATTGATGGGAAACCTGAAAAATGCCAGTGTTTCTGTCGGTATCGAAGACCACGATCTGTCGGATACG
Organism: Bacteroides sp. 1_1_30; assembly: GCF_020982715.1. Lineage (NCBI taxonomy): Bacteria > Pseudomonadati > Bacteroidota > Bacteroidia > Bacteroidales > Bacteroidaceae > Bacteroides > Bacteroides sp. 1_1_30. The sequence goes on along the minus strand of NZ_JAJKHN010000066.1, from coordinate 25,451 downwards.
GGTGGTAAGCGTACGGATTACAGTTTCCGTTATTCACAACGTCTCTTCAATAACCGTTTCCAGATTGTAATCGGAGGTAAAGTTTCTACGGGTGAGAATGCGACGAATGACGCGGAATCTTTCATCGATAACATCTCTCTGGAATATCGTTTGGATAGAACCGGAACCCGTTATGTCCGTCTGTTCTACGATAAAAATTACGAAAGTGTACTCGAAGGCGAGATTACGGAAACCGGAGTCGGTCTGGTACTTCGCAAGAAGCTGGATAAACTTAGCGAACTGTTCATCTTTAAGAAAAAGAAGTAAACATGAAAGGTATATATAGTAACATATTAATAAGTTGCCTGATGGGTATCATCTTATTCTCGGGTTGTTCGGTGACAAAGCATCTGCCCGAAGGGGAGGTACTTTATACAGGAGGAAAAACTGTCATACAGAATAAATCGACAACATCGGTAGGAGGGACAGCTCTGACAGAGATTGAGGCGGCCCTTGATAAAACTCCCAGTACGAAGATGTTGGGAGGGCTTCTGCCTATTCCTTTTAAGATGTGGATGTACAATGACTTTGTGAAATATAAAAAAGGATTTGGAAAGTGGATGTTCAACCGTCTGGCTGCTAACCCTCCGGTATTTATTTCCACTGTCAATCCGGAGGTCCGCATCAAGGTGGCTACAAACTTGCTCCGTGATTATGGTTACTTCAATGGGAAAGTGACTTATGAAACATTGGTCGATAAGAAAGACAGCCTGAAAGCAAGTATTCTTTATACGGTAGACATGAAGAATCCTTATTTTATAGATACGGTTTATTATCAGCGTTTCACTCCCCAAACGTTGCGCATTATGGAACGGGGACGTCGAATGTCTTATATAAGTCCCGGCGAGCAGTTTAACGTGGTCGATCTGGATGAAGAGCGTACCCGTATCAGTACGCTGTTGCGTAACCGGGGATATTTTTACTTCCGTCCCGATTATATGACTTATCAGGCAGATACAACATTGGTTCCCGGTGGACATATCAGCCTTCGTCTGATTCCCGTTCCGGGATTACCCGCTGCGGCACAACGTCCTTACTATGTAGGAGATGCTTCTGTTTACCTGTTTGGCAAGAATGGTGAGGCGCCCAATGACAGCATGATGTATAAGAATCTGAATATACATTATTATAAGAAATTGCAGGTACGTCCGAATATGCTTTATCGTTGGTTGAACTATCAACAGTTTGTGCGGAATGCACAGATGCGGGCTTCCAATCGCACTCGTCTTTACAGTCAGTATCGACAGGAGCAGGTGCAGGAGAAACTTAGCCAGTTGGGAATCTTCAGTTATCTGGATTTACAATATGCTCCGAAAGATACGACAGCCGTTTGTGATACGCTGAACGTAACCATGCAGGCCACGTTTGCTAAGCCGCTGGACGCCGAACTGGAATTGAATGTCGTAACCAAAAGTAACGACCAAACCGGTCCCGGGGCATCATTCGGCGTCACCCGGAACAATGTATTCGGAGGTGGCGAGAGCTGGAACGTGAAGCTGAAAGGCTCTTATGAATGGCAAACCGGCGGAGGAGAAAAAAGCTCTTTAATGAACAGCTGGGAGATGGGAGTTTCTACTTCTCTGACTTTCCCGCGCGTGGTTTTCCCGCATTGGGGGAAAAGGGAGTTTGACTTCCCAGCTACCACTACATTCCGTTTATACATCGACCAGTTGAACCGTGCCAGGTATTATAAACTATTGTCATTCGGCGGAAATGCTACCTACGATTTCCAACCGACACGTACAAGCCGGCATAGTATCACCCCTTTCAAACTGACATTCAACGTCCTGCAATACCAATCGGAAGAGTTCAGGGAAATTGCCGATGCTAATCCTGCATTATATATCAGTTTGAAAGACCAGTTTATTCCTGCTATGGAATATACCTATACCTATGATAATGCTTCCGCACGCGGTATTAAAAATCCGATTTGGTGGCAATCGACTGTAACCTCTGCCGGTAACCTGACCTCGGTGATTTACCGTGCTTTCGGTCAGTCTTTCAGCAAAGAGGACAAACGTTTGCTGAACGTCCCTTTCGCGCAGTTTGTGAAACTGAATACGGAATTTCGCCATTTGTGGAATATGGACAAGAATAATAAGATTGCTTCCCGTGTAGCTTTGGGTGCTCTCTTCGCCTACGGTAATGCAACGATAGCCCCTTACAGCGAACAATTCTATGTGGGTGGTGCCAACAGCATCCGCGCTTTTACGGTACGTAGCATCGGCCCGGGCGGATACCATCCGGCAGAAAGCCGCTACTCTTACCTCGACCAGACGGGTACTTTCCGTTTTGAGGCAAATGTAGAATATCGTTTCCGTATCTTTAAGAGCATTTGGGGAGCCACTTTCCTGGATGCAGGAAACGTCTGGTTGATGCGCAAGGATGAGGCCCGTCCCAATTCACAACTCGAACTGAAAACATTCCCGAAACAGATCGCTTTGGGCACCGGTGTCGGTATTCGTTATGATATGGATATTCTTGTGTTCCGTCTTGATTTCGGTATTCCTTTGCATCTGCCTTACGATACAGAACGAAGCGGATATTACAATGTCACAGGATCCTTTATGAAAAATCTGGGAATACATTTTGCTATCGGTTATCCCTTCTAACGTTCTTTCTTTGTCTTGAAACAAAGAAAGAACCAAAGAAAATTCAAGGCTGCGTTTTTCCGGCTACTCCGGTGTTCTCTCCGGCTAAAGGGCAGAAACTCGCTTCGCTCAAACAGTCTGCCCTTTTTAACGCTGGAGAAAACGCCTGCGCTTAACGCCGGAAAAACGAGGCCGATCCCCTTTCGGCGTGTTTGCTGCATAGGTTAATGAATTACCGGATTTCTTGATTTGTCATTGATGTACTTTTGATTCTGCATGGGTTTACATGCCGAAAGGTTTTCCGACCTACTTTTTTCTCCGTTAAGCGAACACCCGTAACGAAGCGTTAAAAAGGGCAGATTGTTTGAGCGAAGCGAGTTTCTGCCCTTTAGCGTAGTGAAGGGTGTGAGTAGGAGAAAAAAGTCAGTCTTGAATTTTTCTTTGTTTCTTTCTTTTGTTTCAAGACAAAAGAAAGAAAGTTTTTGTAAATTTGCAACGAAATCTGATGCCGTTGACATCACTAACCTTTTAATATTACACAATTTATGAAACCAACTTTATTCTTATTGGCAGCCGGTATGGGTAGCCGTTATGGAGGCTTGAAGCAATTAGACGGACTGGGTCCTAATGGCGAAACTATTATGGATTACTCAATCTATGATGCTATCAATGCCGGATTTGGCAAACTTGTATTTGTAATCCGCAAAGATTTTGAACAAGATTTCCGTGATAAAATTATTTCCAAATACGAAGGTCACATTCCTTGCGAACTGGTATTTCAGTCAATTGACGATCTTCCGGAAGGCTTTACTTGCCCGGCAGACCGTACCAAACCTTGGGGTACTAACCATGCAGTAATGATGGGTGCTGATGTGATTAAAGAACCGTTTGCAGTGATCAACTGCGATGACTTCTATGGTCGTGATTCTTTCCAGGTAATGGGCAAATTCCTTTCTGCTCTTCCTGAAAATTCAAAGAACGTTTATTCAATGGTAGGTTTTCGTGTAGGAAATACATTGAGCGAAAGCGGTACGGTATCTCGTGGTATCTGTAGTACAGATGCTAAAGGATTGTTGACATCTGTAGTAGAACGTACGAAGATTCAACGTCTGGACGGTGAAGTGAAATATATCGGTGATGATGGCGAATGGACGGCTACTCCCGACACGACTCCGGTAAGTATGAACTTCTGGGGATTCACTCCTGATTACTTCGCTTACAGCCAGGAATTCTTCAAGACTTTCCTTAGCGATCCGAAGAATATGGAAAACCTGAAGAGCGAGTTCTTCATCCCATTGATGGTAGATAAATTGATTAATGACGGAACTGCCACTGTTGAAGTACTGGATACTACCAGCAAGTGGTTCGGCGTCACTTATCCGGAAGACCGTCAGAGCGTAGTAGACAAGATTCAGGCATTGGTAGATGCCGGTGAATATCCTGCTAAGTTGTTCTAAAGAAGAGCCATTGATTAAGATAAAGAGCAGTCATTCATAAGAATGACTGCTTTTTTTGTTTTTCATAACGTATCATACTAAGTAGTATCTAATAAATATTCAGTATCTTTGCAGTCCAAAATGTTATAAATCAGAAGCAGAAGTGATTTCAGTAGAAGGATTATCAGTAGAATTTAATGCGACGCCGCTTTTTGAGGACGTCAGCTATGTAATTAATAAGAAAGACCGCATTGCGCTGGTCGGCAAAAATGGTGCCGGCAAATCAACCATGCTGAAGATATTGGCAGGTTTGCAGTCACCGACACGCGGAGTGGTAGCTACTCCGAAAGATGTAACCATCGGATATTTGCCACAGGTCATGATTCTTTCCGACAACCGGACGGTGATGGGAGAGGCAGAACTGGCATTCGAACATATATTTGAGCTTCAGGCGAAGTTGGAACGGATGAATCAGGAACTGGCGGAACGGACAGACTATGATTCGGAAGAATATCATCAGTTGATAGACCGTTTCACGCATGAAAACGACCGCTTCCTGATGATGGGCGGTACGAACTTTCAGGCGGAAATCGAACGGACACTTCTTGGATTGGGATTCAGCCGGGAAGATTTTGAACGCCCTACTTCGGAGTTTTCCGGTGGATGGCGTATGCGTATCGAATTGGCAAAACTGCTTTTACGACGCCCGGACGTGCTTTTGCTCGATGAGCCGACCAATCACCTTGATATTGAAAGTATCCAATGGTTGGAAAACTTTTTGTCTACACGTGCCAATGCAGTCGTATTAGTCAGCCATGACCGTGCTTTCCTGAATAACGTAACTACCCGCACCATCGAAATTACTTGCGGTCAGATTTACGACTACAAAGTGAAGTACGATGAATTTGTAGTCTTGCGTAAAGAACGCCGTGAGCAACAGCTCCGTGCTTACGAAAATCAGCAGAAACAAATACAAGATACGGAAGATTTTATTGAACGCTTCCGTTATAAAGCAACGAAGGCCGTACAGGTACAAAGCCGTATCAAGCAACTGGAAAAGATAGACCGCATCGAAGTGGACGAGGAAGATAATTCCGCCTTGCGTTTAAAATTCCCTCCAGCCAGTCGTAGCGGAAACTATCCTGTGATTTGCGAAGATGTGCGCAAAGCGTATGGCAGCCATGTCGTTTTCCATGATGTCAACCTGACTATCAACAGGGGAGAGAAAGTGGCTTTCGTCGGAAAGAACGGAGAGGGTAAGTCTACCTTGGTGAAATGTATCATGGACGAAATTGATTTCGAAGGCAAACTAACGATCGGACATAATGTACAAATCGGTTATTTTGCGCAGAACCAGGCACAAATGTTGGATGAGAACCTGACTGTATTCGATACGATTGACCGAGTAGCGACAGGAGATATCCGTCTGAAGATACGTGATATACTGGGAGCTTTCATGTTTGGAGGCGAAGCTTCGGATAAAAAGGTGAAAGTCCTTTCCGGAGGAGAACGTACGCGATTGGCGATGATTAAACTTCTGCTGGAACCCGTAAATCTACTGATTCTGGACGAACCGACCAATCATTTGGATATGCGTTCGAAAGATGTTTTGAAGGAAGCTATCCGCGAATTTGACGGAACAGTGATTCTTGTCAGCCACGACCGTGATTTTCTGGATGGACTTGCGACTAAAGTATATGAGTTTGGCGGTGGACTTGTAAAAGAACACCTTGGAGGTATCTATGAATTCTTGCAAAAGAAAAAGATAGATAGCTTGAACGAGCTTCAGAAAGGAGCGGGATTGTCGGCTTCTCCCACGGCTTCAGCTAAAGGTAATGAACCTGAAACCGTTCAGCCTTCGGAGAATAAGCTCTCTTACGAAGCCCAGAAAGAACTTAATAAGAAGATTAAGAAACTCGAACGCCAAGTGGCGGACTGCGAAGCCTCAATAGAGGAAACCGAATCCGCGATTGCTATCGTAGAAGCGAAGATGGCAACTCCCGAAGGAGCTTCGGATATGCAGCTCTATGAACGGCATCAAAAACTGAAGCAACAGTTGGATGGCATTGTTGAAGAGTGGGAACGGGTTTCGATGGAACTGGAAGAAACGAAAAATTAGAACAAAATGCATATTTCCGGGCACTATGTGAGAGAAACGTTATACCTCGGTAGAAGGTATTCCTGGCGGGTATCTGTTTCTCGGTGTCGAAACAGGTGTTTCTCGTTGAGGAACGAGGCGTTCCTCGGTGTCGGTCACCTTCTTCCTCGGTGCCGGACTGCGGGTAGGATGATTGTTGATTAGAGAGACTATTTAATTATTTATACAATATGAAAGTAACCAAGTATTTACCAATTCTTGCCGTATGCCTTATGACAACAGGATGTAACAGTAAGAAAGAGGCCGTGCTGACGTCCGGTATCGACCTTGCTAATCTGGATACCACGGCTATGCCGGGTACAAGTTTTTATCAATATGCCTGTGGAGGTTGGGTGAAAGATCATCCGCTGACAGACGAGTATTCACGTTTCGGTACATTCGACATGTTGCGCGAAAACAGTCGTGAACAACTGAAAGCATTGATTGCCGAATTGGCAGCGAAGAAAGATAACGCACCGGGCAGTGCTGCGCAGAAAGTAGGCGATCTTTATAATATCGCAATGGATAGCGTGAAGCTGAACCAGGAAGGTGTAGCTCCGATCAAAGCAGAACTGGCAGCCATTGACGCTCTCAAGGATAAAGGAGAAATCTATGCATATATCGCCGAGAGCCAGAAGAAAGGCATCCGTCCTTACTTCACCATGTTCGTAAGTGCAGATGATATGAACAGTTCCATGAATATCGTACAGACCTATCAAGGTGGTATCGGAATGGGACAGCGTGACTATTATCTGGAGAATGACGAGCAGACTAAAAATATCCGTAATAAATATCAGGAACATATCGCCAAAATGTTCCAGTTGGCAGGTTATGATGAGGCTACTGCACAGAAAGCTGTGAAAGCAGTGATGAACATCGAAACTCGCCTGGCGAAAGCGGCTCGTTCACAAGTGGAATTGCGTGATCCTCATGCTAATTATAACAAGATGGATAGGGCGACGCTGAAAAAGAACTTCCCGACTTTTGACTGGGATACTTATTTCACCGTTTCCGGTTTGAAAGATTTGGAAGAAGTGAACGTAGGTCAGCCTGCTGCCATGAAGGAAGTAGCCGATGTGATAAACACCGTATCACTGGACGATCAGAAACTGTACCTCCAATGGGGATTGATAGATGCTGCCGCTTCTTATCTAAGCGATGATTTTGAAGCACAGAACTTCGATTTCTACAGCAGAACAATGTCTGGAAAGAAAGAAATGCAGCCTCGCTGGAAACGTTCCGTGAGCACCGTAGATGGTGTACTTGGCGAAGTGGTAGGACAGATGTATGTAGAGAAGTACTTCCCGGCTGCTGCCAAAGAACGTATGGTTACACTGGTGAAGAACCTGCAAACTTCTTTAGGAGAACGTATCAAAGGTTTGGAATGGATGAGTGAACCGACCAAGGAAAAAGCGTTGGAGAAACTGGCAACCTTCCATGTAAAAATAGGTTATCCTGATAAATGGAAAGATTACTCCGCACTGGAGATCAAAGATGATTCTTACTGGGCAAATATCGAGCGTGCCAACGAATGGGATTACAACGAAATGATTGCCAAAGCCGGCAAACCGGTAGACAAGGATGAATGGTTGATGACTCCTCAAACAGTGAACGCTTATTATAACCCGACTACCAATGAAATCTGCTTCCCGGCAGCTATCCTGCAACCTCCGTTCTTCGATATGAATGCGGACGATGCTATGAACTACGGTGCAATCGGCGTGGTAATCGGCCATGAAATGACTCATGGATTTGACGATCAGGGACGTCAATATGACAAAGACGGAAACCTGAAAGACTGGTGGACAGAAGAAGATGCTAAAAAGTTCGAAGAACGGGCACAGGTGATGGTTAACTTCTTTGACAGTATTGAAGTCGCTCCGGGCGTACACGCAAACGGTAGCCTGACACTTGGAGAGAACATTGCCGACCACGGAGGTTTGCAAGTTTCTTTCCAGGCATTCAAGAATGCAACAGAAGCCGCACCGCTGGAAATTATTGACGGATTTACTCCGGAACAACGTTTCTTCCTAGCTTACGCTAATGTGTGGGCAGGAAATATCCGTCCGGAAGAAATTCTCCGATTAACCAAACTTGATCCTCACTCATTAGGCAAATGGCGTGTGGACGGTGCTCTTCCTCATATCCAGAATTGGTATGAAGCATTCAAAATCACCGAACAGGATTCGATGTTCGTACCTAAAGAAAAACGAGTATCTATTTGGTAATAGTTTTTGAATAGAGAACATATATGCGAAGAGGCGTTGATTTTCCGTTGAGGAGAGTCAACGCTTTTTTTTATTAATTCACACCTTATTTATTACGTACGATAAACAATATTTCGTAACTTTGCACACCAAATACTTAATAAGCAATTCAATGTCAGAGTCTAAAAGAATAAAAACTGCATTGGTATCTGTATACCATAAAGAAGGTTTGGATGAAATTATTACCAAACTTCATGAAGAGGGAGTAGAGTTCTTGTCAACAGGCGGAACTCGTCAGTTTATTGAATCATTGGGATATCCTTGCAAGGCAGTGGAAGATTTGACCACTTATCCTTCTATTCTCGGTGGTAGAGTAAAGACATTACATCCGAAAATTTTCGGAGGTATTCTTTGTCGTCGTGGTCTGGAACAGGATATGCAACAGATTGAGAAATATGAAATTCCCGAGATAGATCTGGTTATTGTTGATTTGTATCCGTTCGAAGCTACCGTAGCTTCCGGTGCATCTGAAGCAGACATTATTGAAAAAATCGATATAGGCGGAATCTCACTGATTCGTGCCGCAGCCAAGAACTACAACGATGTAATCATCGTAGCTTCTCAAGCTCAATACAAACCATTATTGGATATGTTGATGGAGCACGGCGCTACTTCTTCACTCGAAGAACGTCGCTGGATGGCTAAAGAAGCATTTGCCGTTTCTTCTCACTACGATTCGGCTATTTTCAATTATTTCGATGCCGGCGAAGGTTCTGCTTTCCGTTGCTCTGTTAATAGCCAGAAGCAACTTCGTTACGGTGAAAACCCACATCAGAAAGGTTATTTCTACGGAAATCTGGAAGCAATGTTCGACCAGATTCACGGAAAAGAAATCTCTTATAACAATCTTCTCGACATCAACGCAGCCGTTGATCTGATCGACGAATTCGATGACCTCACTTTCGCTATCCTGAAACACAACAACGCTTGCGGATTAGCTTCCCGTGCTACAGTTTTGGAAGCTTGGAAAGACGCATTGGCCGGTGATCCGGTTTCTGCTTTCGGAGGTGTATTGATTACGAATGGTGTCATCGACAAAGAAGCTGCGGAAGAAATCAACAAGATTTTCTTCGAAGTGGTTATCGCGCCGGATTATGATGTGGATGCACTCGAAATCCTGGGACAGAAAAAGAACCGCATCATCCTCGTTCGTAAGGAAGCTAAATTGCCTAAGAAACAATTCCGTGCTTTGCTGAATGGCGTATTGGTGCAGGATAAAGATACTAATATTGAAACGGTAGCCGACCTGAAAACCGTGACAGACAAAGCTCCTACTCCGGAAGAAGTGGAAGATATGTTGTTTGCCAACAAAATTGTAAAGAACAGCAAATCCAACGCCATCGTATTGGCAAAGGATAAACAACTTCTTGCAAGCGGTGTAGGACAGACTTCACGTGTAGACGCATTGAAACAAGCAATTGAAAAAGCCAAATCATTCGGTTTCGACCTGAATGGTGCAGTAATGGCTTCCGATGCCTTCTTCCCGTTCCCCGATTGTGTGGAAATTGCAGATAAAGAAGGTATTACGGCTGTTATCCAACCGGGAGGTTCGGTAAAAGACGATTTATCATTTGCTTATTGCAATGAGCACGGTATGGCGATGGTGACTACCGGTATCCGTCATTTTAAACACTAATATTAATGAAGAATGAAGAACTAATAATGAAGAATGACTGCACGTGACAGCATCCTCATTCTTAATTCTTCATTCTTAATTCTTCATTTAAAAATATGGGATTATTTTCTTTTACACAAGAGATAGCAATGGACTTGGGCACAGCCAATACTATCATCATCACGAACGGAAAAATCGTGGTGGATGAGCCTTCGGTTGTAGCTCTGGATCGCCGTACAGAAAAGATGATTGCCGTGGGGGAAAAGGCGAAGTTGATGCATGAAAAAACCCACGAAAACATACGTACCATCCGTCCGTTGAGAGACGGAGTGATTGCCGACTTCTATGCCTGCGAGCAGATGATGCGCGGTTTGATAAAGCAGGTGAATACTCGCAACCATTTGTTTTCACCTTCTCTTCGCATGGTGATTGGCGTTCCTTCGGGGAGTACGGAAGTTGAACTCCGTGCTGTCCGTGACTCTGCGGAACATGCTGGCGGTCGTGATGTTTATTTGATTTTCGAGCCGATGGCTGCGGCAATCGGTATCGGCATCGACGTGGAAGCTCCGGAAGGAAACATGATTGTCGATATAGGTGGTGGATCTACGGAAATTGCCGTTATCTCTTTGGGAGGTATCGTTTCCAACAACTCCATCCGCACAGCCGGTGATGACCTGACAGAGGATATTCGCGAATATATGAGCCGTCAGCACAATGTGAAAGTCAGCGAGCGTATGGCAGAACGTATCAAAATCAATGTAGGTGCTGCTTTAACCGAACTGGGTGATGATGCTCCGGAAGATTATATCGTTCACGGGCCGAACCGTATCACAGCTCTTCCGATGGAGGTGCCTGTATGCTACCAGGAAGTAGCCCACTGTCTGGAGAAATCAATTTCAAAGATCGAAACTGCTATCTTGAGTGCATTGGAAAATACACCTCCTGAACTGTATGCTGATATTGTGCACAATGGTATCTATCTCTCCGGAGGTGGTGCATTGCTTCGTGGACTGGATAAGAGATTGACCGATAAGATCAACATTCCTTTCCATATTGCGGAAGATCCTTTGCATGCAGTTGCCAAAGGTACAGGAGTGGCATTGAAGAACGTAGACCGTTTCTCTTTCTTAATGAGATAAACCGGGGATGAGGAATTTATTAAACTTCCTTCTGAAATACAATTACTGGTTCCTCTTCATCTTATTGGAGGTAGCCAGTTTTGTTTTGTTATTTCGGTTCAACCGTTATCAGCAGAGTGCATTCTTCACTTCTGCCAATACGGTTGTGGGGGCGGTTTATGAAGTTTCGGGAGGGATTTCCTCTTATTTTCATCTGAAATCGGTCAATGAAGATCTGTTGGATCGCAACATGGTGCTCGAACAACAGATCACTAATCTGGAAAAAGCATTGAGAGGGCAGCAGCTCGATTCTATGGCAATCAACAGCATCCGGCAGGTGCCGCAAGCGGATTATCAGTTGTTTAAAGCGCATGTGATAAAGAACAGTTTGAATCTGGTTGATAATTATATCACGCTCGATAAAGGTTCCTCTTCCGGTATTCGCTCCGAAATGGGAGTGGTGGATGGTAATGGGATTGTAGGGATTGTTTATGAAACCTCTCCTTCCTACTCGGTGGTGATTTCGGTACTGAACAGCAAGTCGAATATCAGTTGCAAGATTATCGGCAGTGATTATTTCGGCTACCTGAAATGGGAACATGGAGATTCGCGCTATGCTTATCTGAAAGACTTGCCTCGTCATGCAGAGTTTAATTTGGGAGATACAGTCGTTACCAGTGGTTTCTCCACCGTCTTTCCCGAAGGTATAATGGTGGGGACGGTAGATGATATGTCCGACTCTAATGACGGACTTTCCTATCTGTTGAAAATCAAGCTGGCTACTGATTTCGGTAAGTTGAGTGACGTTCGGGTGGTAGCCCGGACAGGTCAGGAAGAACAGAAGAAACTTGAAAATAAGGTGATGAAAGAATGATTATTACTTATATACATAGAATCGGATGGTTTATCGGCTTGGTACTTCTTCAGGTGCTAATCCTTAATAGTGTACATATTGCCGGCTATGCTACTCCTTTTCTCTATATCTATTTTATTCTGAAATTCAGCTCCGGCACTTCCCGGAATGAACTGATGTTGTGGGCTTTTTTCTTCGGGCTGACCATTGATATATTCTCCGATACTCCGGGAATGAATGCGGCGGCTACTGTGCTGCTAGCCTTTCTTCGTCCCTCTTTACTTCGTCTGTTCACGCCCCGTGATAATCCGGATAGCTTTATTCCCTCTTTTAAGACGATGGGAATCAGTCCTTTCTTAAAATATACCACTGCAAGTGTTTTTGTGCACAGTCTGGCATTACTCTCCATTGAGTTCTTCTCATTTACCAGCATTTGGCTGTTACTGTTGCGAGTGCTTCTTTGCACTATTCTGACTGTAACCTGTATCATAGCTATAGAAGGGATTAAGAAGTAACGATGGCAAAAGATTATATCTTAGAGAAGCGTAAATTTGTAATCGGAGGCATTGCTATCTCCATTGTTTTGATTTATCTGATACGTCTTTTTGTATTGCAGATCACGACTGATGACTACAAGAAGAATGCTGACAGTAACGCTTTTCTGAATAAGATCCAATACCCCTCGCGTGGCGCTATTTATGACCGGACCGGTAAACTATTGGTATTCAACCAGCCGGCATACGACATAACGATCGTGCCAAAGGAAATAGAGAATCTGGACACACTCGATTTATGCCAATCGCTGAATATCACCCGTGCACAGTTTCTCAAAATTATGAGCGACATGAAAGACCGTCGCCGTAATCCGGGGTATTCCCGCTATACCAACCAGTTGTTTATGTCACAACTTTCGGCGGAAGAATGTGGTGTCTTTCAGGAAAAGCTGTTTAAGTTTCGTGGCTTTTATATTCAACGGCGTACCATCCGTCAATATTCGTACAATGCTGCCGCCCATGCTTTGGGAGATATCGGAGAAGTCTCCGCAAAAGAAATGGAAGCGGATGAAGAAGGATACTACATCCGTGGGGATTATGTCGGCAAGTTAGGAGTCGAGAAATCGTATGAAAAGTATCTGCGTGGTGAGAAAGGAATTGAGATTCTGCTTCGCGATGCGCACGGTCGTATCCAGGGACATTATATGGATGGTGAATATGACCGTCCTTCCGTTCCCGGCAAGAACCTGACATTGAGTTTGGATATTGACTTACAGATGCTGGGCGAACGTTTATTAAAGAATAAGATTGGAAGCATTGTGGCTATTGAACCGGAGACCGGAGAAATCCTTTGTCTGGTATCCTCTCCCAATTATGACCCGCATTTGATGATTGGCCGCCAGCGTGGCAAGAACCATCTGGCCTTGCAACGTGATATGACTAAACCGCTTTTGAATCGTGCCCTGATGGGAGTGTATCCTCCGGGATCTACGTTCAAGACAGCGCAAGGACTGACGTTCCTGCAAGAAGGAATCATAACCGAACAAAGTCCGGCATTCCCTTGCTCACATGGATTCCATTACGGAAGATTAACAGTAGGCTGCCATGCTCACGGATCTCCCTTGCCATTGATTCCGGCTATTGCTACATCGTGCAACTCCTATTTCTGTTGGGGATTGTTCCGTATGTTTGGCGATCGTAAATACGGTTCGCCGCAAAACGCCATTACGGTCTGGAAAGACCACATGGTTTCGCAAGGATTTGGCTACAAACTGGGAGTTGATTTGCCGGGAGAGAAACGGGGGCTGATTCCGAATGCGCAGTTCTACGATAAAGCCTATCGCGGACATTGGAACGGACTGACAGTAATTAGTATCTCTATCGGACAGGGGGAAATTCTATCCACTCCCCTTCAGATTGCTAACCTGGGAGCAACGATTGCTAACAGAGGATACTTTGTGACACCGCATATTGTAAAGGAAATCCAAGACAATCAGTTGGACAGCATCTATCGTGTACCACGTTATACCACTATTGAGAAAAGACATTATGAATCAGTCGTAGAAGGGATGCGTGGCGCAGCCACCGGAGGAACTTGTCGTATGCTGTCAGTGATGGTTCCGGATTTGGAAGCCTGTGGAAAAACGGGTACTGCGCAGAACCGCGGACACGACCACTCGGTATTTATGGGCTTTGCTCCGATGAACAAACCGAAGATAGCTATTGCCGTCTATGTAGAGAATGGCGGATGGGGGGCTACTTACGGAGTTCCTTTCGGCGCACTGATGATGGAACAGTATTTGAAAGGCAAGCTCTCGCCGGAGAACGAGTTGAGGGCGGAAGAATTTAGTAACAGAGTGATATTATATGGTAACGAGGAACGATAGTTTGTGGAAAACGCTGGACTGGGTAACGATTTTTATTTACCTGCTCCTGATTGTTGGCGGATGGTTTAGCGTCTGCGGAGCCAGCTATGACTATGGCGAACGCGACTTCCTCGACTTCTCGACCCGTGCCGGCAAGCAGTTTGTATGGATTATCTGTTCCTTCGGACTTGGATTCGTGCTGTTGATGCTGGAAGACCGTATGTATGATATGTTCGCGTACATTATATATGTGGGGATGATTCTCCTGCTCATTGTTACCATCTTCATAGCACCGGACACCAAAGGATCACGCTCCTGGCTTGTCATGGGGCCTGTGAGCCTGCAACCCGCCGAGTTTGCCAAGTTCGCTACGGCCTTGGCGTTGGCTAAATACATGAATTCTTATTCATTCAGTATCAAGAAAGAAAAGTGTGCCTTTATCCTGGGGTTCATCATTCTTCTCCCGATGTTATTGATTATCGGGCAGCGGGAGACAGGATCTGCATTGGTTTATCTTGCTTTTTTTCTGGTTCTTTATCGTGAAGGAATGCCGGGAGTAGTGCTTTTTGCGGGCGTATGTGCGGTAATCTACTTTGTGGTCGGCATCCGTTTTGATGAAGTCTTTATCGCCGATACTCCTACACCACTGGGAGAATTTATCGTATTACTATTGATCTTATTATTTGCCGGTGGTATGGTGTGGGTATATCGCAAGAAATGGTCTGCTACCCGCAATATCATTGGTGGAAGTTTGGCTATATTATTGATTGCTTATTTAATATCCGAATATTGGGTACATTTTAGCCTCGTTTGGGTGCAATGGGCGCTTTGTATTGTGGTGATAGGCTATCTGATTTATTTGGCATTAAGTGAGCGGCAACGTACTTATTTCCTGATTGCCCTGTTTACAATCGGTTCTGTCGGCTTCCTGTATTCCAGCAATTATGTATTTGATAATGTGCTCGAACCTCACCAGCAAGTCCGTATCAAAGTAGTGCTCGGTTTGGAAGAAGATTTGACCGGTGCCGGATACAACGTGAATCAGTCCAAGATTGCCATCGGTTCCGGTGGGTTGACAGGAAAAGGGTTCCTGAATGGTACGCAAACAAAATTAAAGTACGTGCCCGAACAGGATACCGACTTTATATTCTGTACAGTGGGTGAGGAGCAAGGATTTGTCGGCTCGGCTGCTGTCCTGTTGGCTTTCCTTATTTTGATCTTACGATTAATCTTCCTGTCCGAACGGCAGACTTCCAACTTTGGGCGGGTTTATGGATATTCGGTTGTCAGTATTTTCCTTTTCCACTTATTTATTAATATCGGTATGGTGCTGGGGTTAACTCCGGTTATCGGTATTCCATTGCCTTTCTTCAGCTATGGAGGTTCTTCTTTATGGGGATTTACGATATTGCTGTTTATCTTCCTGCGCATTGATGCAGGACGTGGCAGAAGACTTTAATCTTACTGCTTCTCAATACGGATACCTACATCGCTCAATCCTTGTAACTTTTCATTTTTCATTCCGCTCATAATTTTAATAGTATAATTTGCAGGATGTAAAGGGCGAACAGATGTAATAAAAGTTTCCGATTGGTAAATGCTTCCCCATCCGTGTCCCGTCCATCTTCCGGTAGAGTCAGCCAGGCAGAAAGCAATAGTATCAGTGCGCCATACCGTAGAATCCTGTAGATTCTGACTGATAAATAAATGGAGGTCATGATAAGGATATTCGATACTGTTGCGGACTTCCGCAAAAAGCCGGAGAGTAGTGGGAACGCTGTCAGTTATGGGAACCTGAAAAGAGAGTGTATCACTCTTTCCCCATCCCTTGTTGGGAAGGGATTGATAAGAGTGATACACTGTATGTTCATTGCAGGCTGTCAGTAAGCAAGCGCTGAATAGACTCAATATACTATTCTTGAGTAGGCTTTTCATTAGTTGACTGTTTCTCCTGATTCTGATTTCTTTCCGGTCTGGAAGGACGCTCGTGGTTGGGACGGCGTTCTTGACGTTCCTGCCCTTGCTGTTCCCGTTGACGGTCTTGTTGTTGCGGACGTTCCTGATTCGACCGTTCCTGTCCTTGTGGACGTTCTTGATTTGATCCTCTTTCCGGACGTCTGTTTTCGTTGTTCCGTCCCTGGTTTTGTCCTCTGTTCCGGTTGTTGTTATTGTTATTTCTCGGGCGGTTGTCTCTTTCCCCTCTGTTGCCGTTTTCTGGCTGTTGCGGGCAGTTTTCATTCTCCCGTTGAGGTTGTTGCGGACGATTGCCGCCTTCTGCTTGCTGTTGCGGGCGATTTCCGTTATTATTGTTTCCTTTTTTCTTCTTTTTATTATTCCGGTTAGCGTTATTGCCGCCCTCTTTATTATTCCGGCTGCGGTCGAAACGGGTAACACTTTCCTGTTCCAGCAAATCAACTGGTTTTCTTGGTTCCGGTTTCTTTTCTTCTTCGAGCAAGCTGTCCGGTTTCATCCCTTTCTTATTCATGGAGATTACTTCGAACGCACGTTTGCCGCTGATGGTGACCAGGTTGGCTGGGAAGTTTTTATCCGTAGAATAAGAAACCTGATTGCTTAGAATATCTGCTTTGAAGAAATAGAAAGTACCATCCTTCGTTTCCAGTTCTATCTCTCTCGAAGGGAGACGTTTTTGAGCTTCCACGTAACAGTCCACCTCATAATTCAGGCAGCATTTTAGCTTGGCACATTGTCCGGCAAGTTTCTGCGGATTTAATGAGATGTCCTGAAAACGGGCTGCACTGGTAGAAACAGAGACGAAGCTCGTCATCCACGTAGCGCAGCAAAGTTCGCGTCCGCAAGGGCCGATACCGCCGATGCGTCCTGCTTCCTGACGGGCACCGATTTGTTTCATTTCGATACGTACGCGGAATGCTTCGGCCAATACTTTAATCAGTTGCCGGAAGTCTACCCGCTCATCGGCAATATAGTAGAAAATAGCTTTGTTGCCATCCCCTTGATACTCCACGTCTCCGATTTTCATATCCAGATTGAGATTCAACGCAATCTGACGCGCACGAATCATCGTAGCGTGTTCTTTGGCTTTGGCTTCGTTGAATTTTTCCATATCTACCGGCTTAGCTTTCCGATAGACACGCTTGATTTCCGCATCTGCTTTGAAGTTTGCTTTCTTCATTTGCAGGGGAACGAGCCGGCCGGTCAATGTAACCACGCCGATGTCATGGCCGGGAGCCGCTTCAACGGCAACTACATCTCCTTTTTCCAGTTTAATCTTGTTGCTGTTCCGAAAATATCCCTTCCGGGTATTTTTGAATTGCACTTCCACCATGTCACTCTCTTCCGCATTGCCCGGAATGTCCGCCAGCCAATCGTAGGTGTTCAGCTTTTTATCTTGTCGGGAGCATCCTTTGCAGCAAAGGCCACCGCTTCCATTATGAAGTTTATATTCCATAAGTTTATATATTTATTATTGCTTCAACAGTACAATCATCTTCAGCGAGAAGTCGAAGAATACCATTTTAGCATTTACATTCTGTTCTATATGTAGTTGCGCTTCGCTTAATTCGTCCATGATGCCCATCACGTTGCGTTCGTTGACAAAAGGCGCAAAGCGGGTTGCAAAATTCTGTTCATTAATCGTCATATACGTCAAATTGCGCTGGTGCAGGTTGAAGATAAAATTCTCCCGAATCATGCGCTGGCAATATTCCAGGAAGTTCTTCTGACGTTCACGTCCCATACCCGCCACTTGCTCGCTCCACATTTTCATCTCCCTGATTTTCCGTTGGTAAGACAACCGCATCAGGCTGACAAACAAGTCAAAAAACAACTGGTTCTCTTCATTCAGATGAATTGTTTCGAGTGCCTTGATAAAATTCCCGTTTGCCAGATGGGCAATGGAAATGCTGTCGGCAGGCAAAATGTTATATTTCGTCTGTAATACCCGGTCGATGCTGGCTTCATCAATCTTCCGTACATTCATGCGCTGGGTACGGCTTAGGATAGTAGGCAGAATCATGTCCGGTGCTTCCGATACCAATAAGAAAACCGTTTTTTCGGGCGGTTCCTCAAGCAACTTCAGCAGTTTGTTGGCACATACCGGATGCATTTTTTCCGGCAGCCATACAATCGTAATCTTAAATCCTCCTTCACTGGATTTCAAACTAAGCTTTTTCAGAATCTCGTCACTCTCTTTGGCATAGATCAATGCCTGTGAGTTCTCGGCATCCATCTCTCCTAACCAGTGATTGAGATTAAAGTAAGGATGATTGATAACAAACGGTCGCCAGTCGGCTATATAATCATCGCATACTTCCTTTTTCCCCTTTGCGCTTTTCACGATAGGGAATACGAAATGTACGTCGGGATGCACCAATTTATTGAATTTCACGCAGGACGGACACGTTCCGCAGGCATCAGTCTCCCCCCGATTAGTGCAACTGATGTAACGTGCGTATGCAATAGCCAACGGCATTTTCCCGACCCCTTCCGGTCCGCAAATAAGCTGGGCATGTGGAATACGCCCCTCATTCACTTCCTGAATGAGCCGTTGCTTGATTTCTTCCTGTCCGATTACGTCTCTGAAAAACATATCAATAAATGATTTTGGCTACTTCTTTGATACTGTCTACCGCCCCGATGGAATAGAAATGAATACTCGGAACCCCATGATCCATCAATTCCTTGCACTGGGCTACACACCATTCGATACCTACTTGCTCGGCTTCCGCGTCATTCTTGCACTTCAAAGCCTCTTTCACCAAGTCTTCCGGCAAGTCCACTTTGAAAGTCTTTGGAATCATACTTAGTTGGGACAGCTTCTTGAACGGTTTGATTCCCGGAATGATAGGTATATTGATACCTGCCGCCTTCGCCTGCTCCACAAATTCAAAATATTTCCTGTTATCGTAGAACAACTGTGTCACGGCATATTCCGCCCCGTTCTCCACTTTTTTCTTCAGCCAGTAAAGGTCAGTCTCGATATTAGGCGCTTCTTCGTGCTTCTCCGGATAACAAGCCACCCCGTAAGAAAACGGTGTACTGCTGACTTTCATCTCCGAACCGTCCACAAAAATACCTTTATTGAAATTATTGATTTGCTCCTGCAACTCGAGAGCATGATGATAACCGTCACCTTCCGGTGTAAATACCGACTCATGTTTCGCTTTGTCACCACGCAACACCAGTAATTCCGTGATATTCAGAAATTGCAGGTCGAGCAATACATACTCGGTTTCTTCACGTGTGAATCCGCTGCACAAAATATGCGGGACTACCGTAATATTGTATTTGTTCTGAATGGCGGCAGCCACGGCAACCGTTCCCGGACGTCTTCTCAAGCGATTTCTCTGAAACAATCCGTTACCGAGGTCTTTATACACGTATTCGCTGCGGTGGGTAGTGATATTGATATATTTCGGGTCAAATTCCCGAAGCGTATCGATCGTTTGATATAACTTATCTATTCCCGTTCCTTTCAGCGGTGGAAGTATCTCGAAAGAAAAAGCAGTTTTCTTGTTGCTATGTATTAAATCAATTACTTTCATTCTTTTTTTGCTAATGTTCGTTATCTACTTGGATTAAACGTGCATATTGGGACAAAAATACGAAAAAAGAAAGATTTCTTCTTGATTTACTCTAAAATAGTTTTGTTTTTATCGTACTATAATAGATAAAAGAGGGAATATCCCCTGCAGGATACACCCTCTTTTACCTAATCACTATTATATTAGAATTTACTTGTCGAGGAATGATTTCTTCATTCTGGCAATGTCCGTCAGATAATCCTGCAAATCCTGTTCATGTTCTTCCTCTTCGGCAAGAATATGTTTGGCGATGTCGCAGGTAGTGAAATCTTTCCCATTGGTAAAATCTGCAATTTCCTGATAACGAAGGATTGCGCAGCGTTCGGAGGCTACATTATCTTTCAGCAAACTGACAGAGTCGAACCCCTGCGGAGCATCATATTTGCATCTTGCCAACTCGAACCATTGCTTCGGGTCAAGCACCGGAACTCCTTCCAACTCGATGATACGGTCAGCGAGCAGTTGCGCATGTCTGCGCTCTTCTTCGGCATGTTCCTCAAATTCACCCTGTACATCGGCGCGCATGGCACCTTCCACTACTAATGCACCTACCCAATATTGATAGTATGCCAACCATTCTTCAGCTAATGCTGCGTTCAACTGTGCGATCAAACTTTCTACATCTAGTTTCCCTTGTAGAATTTTTACACTTTCTCTAGCCATAATTTTTATGTTTAGGTTACTATGTTTAAGTTGCCTATGTAACAGGCAGGGGAGATTTTTGTTTATGGCTCATTGAGAATTTAACAGAAAGATAGCTTTACCTACACATAAGTTTGTAAAGTGCTTTTTTATCTGCCACCTGCAACGAAATTGAATTATCTTATTGAAAATAAACGTATTACAGCGTTGCAGATACCTGTTGCAGATACGTTGCAGATGTAGTATCTGCAACGCATCTGTTGGTCTTATAAAACTCGTACAACATGGTAGACAGTACCTCTGTGTACACGTTTCGACGGGATTTCATGTTTACGGAGAACTCGCCCGAACACACTTACCCGCTTGTTTGACAACGGTATGGCACTGTTTTTCTTTATATCTTCCAAAATCTCCGCCGGTGAGAGCCATTCGCCATCCTCTTTCTCTTTGGCCGGACGGAAATAACGGTAAAACAACTGTTCTTCGAGCGAAACTTGTTCAAATTCACGGTTGCTTCTGGTCATAATCTGCTCTTCGGACTGGTCGAACCAGTAACGTTCGCCGTGGTCGAGCTCATACATGGCCTGCGCGTAAAGCTGTTCATAATCTATCGCCTTGTTTGTATCTATCGTTCCGGTTACTTCGATACAGATAAAGCGGCGGCTGCCCGTAGGGTCGGTCAGCAAATCTTTTTGGTTGCTCGTTGCGATGAATGAAGCATAACGGCGCATTTCAAGTACGGCGTTTCCATAAGGTTTGCGCATATTTACAATCGGTTTTTGCAGGATATGTTTCAGGTATCCTTGTTGGGTGGCGCTGATCTGGTCGAACTCGTCAATGTTGATGAGCGCAAAACGATTGAGATACAATTCGGCATCCGTCTTTCGTGAGAAATCGATGCTGTCCGTATAGTATGCACGCATGGCGGGTGGGATGAGGCTGCGGCAGAATGTCGATTTACGGCAACCTTGCGGGCCTACCAGCAGGGGCGAAACATTATTCGCATATTTCTTATCTGTCCCACGCCAGTGCATGACCATGTTGAGAAACCAGCGGTGAAACAAGTCTACCCAATGCTTGTTTTCGCAGGGAACGGTTTGCGCCAGTCCGCGGATACGGTCTTTGCCGTCCCAGACGGGGAGATGGTAGAGGAAATCTTCCAACGGATTGAATACAGGGATGCGGTTGGAGTAGATATATCGGCTTATGTCCCTGTCCCATAGCGGAATACCCTCGGCTTGCGCATCTAGTGCGATACTGTTCAGCACCCGTTTGTTGATAGGATTGAAGTAAAAATGGAATGAGTTCCGCTCGCGGTATTCCACTTCTCCCACTTGGGTGTTGTAACGGAATTCGTAGCGCCTGTTCATAAACTCCTCTGTCTGGAGTGACAGGTACTGTTCTTTCCCTAAGCTGCTCTTCTTTCCGAACCCTTTTTGTTCTTCATATACATTCTTGACCAGCTGGCGGATGAGCACCTCTTGACGGCGCAGGTAATAGTGGAAAATAGTACGTTTCACCGTTTCCTCTTCGGGAATGCCCGAATGGAAGCAGTTGATAGCCAGTTGTGTCACCATAGCCTGAAAGTCTTCCCCTCTTTCGGGGGCACCTTCATCTTCCGCTTCGTAGATTTCTTCATGGGTCTTTCTCAAAGCCGCTTCGAAAAGCATAAATATAGCGCGCTCCGTGTCATATCCCGGCACGGCCCGTGTCAACGGTGACTTTTCCGAGCGTACCGCTTCCCGATAAGTCAGTTCTTCGGGCATCCCTGACGGTTGCGAGAGATAAAACGGAACGGAATCCGGTCTGTACATAAGTTCCGGGTCGTATGACAGTCGTGAATACTGTTCCAGACTAGGCTCTTTGGGTAAAATGCTGAACGGAATTTGCGGCTGATAGCATTTCACGGCCAAACGATAGGCATGCGCATGAAATATCTCCGCTTCTTCTCTTTTCTGTGGAAGCGAATTGTCAGGGCGGGTAAATTTCGCCCATATTTTCACTGACCGTCCGCTCGAACCGGTAAAGACGCAGTGAGTCTGCGGCTGTTCCCATGCCAATTGTTTTACCAATGTAATCTCCGGGCCGCCTGACAACGGTCCGACGGTCAGTTCTACTATTCCGTTATAACTTTTCATTTGTTTTCCACCTTCCGCCCTGCGGAATTCCGCAGCCGGAAGAATCTTCGGAAGCTTGTCTGCTTCGTAGCAGCGTGAGTCGGGCAGGGAATATCGCAACACTTCTCTGAAGGCGGACACA
The DNA here is from genome assembly GCF_020982715.1 of Bacteroides sp. 1_1_30. Taxonomy (NCBI): domain Bacteria; kingdom Pseudomonadati; phylum Bacteroidota; class Bacteroidia; order Bacteroidales; family Bacteroidaceae; genus Bacteroides; species Bacteroides sp. 1_1_30. Next base: position 2,574 of record NZ_JAJKHN010000066.1, on the reverse strand, counting down.
GGCTGTGTCTTTGTTTCTGTCCGTGTTTTTCCTATCCACGTTTCCATATCCATTGTAGTCAGCGCAGTAGTTTTGTCCTTGTCTCTTAATTGAGTAATTTTCATCTTTTGTTTTGTTAATAATATTCTGCTAAGTTAGTCATATTTGCCCGTTCTTGCAAATAAACATGGATATTTTATCTGTTTATCCTTTTTATCCGTACATTTGTAGAATTTAATAACAATAAAACCGATAAACAGCAATGAAAGAACCATTCGATTATTCCATCGTTCCTTATACTTTCGGCTTGTGTGCAGCCGAAGAATGTCCGCGTGCCACGACTTGTCTGCGGCATATCGCCTTAGAGTATGCTCCGGCGGAGCGGGTTTTCCTGTCAATAATGAATCCCAACCGGCTGAAAGCGATGAAAAGTGCTTGTGATTATTACCGTTCCAATGAGAAAGTGCGTTATGCACGCGGCTTTATGCGTACGATTAGTGCTCTTACGGTTCGTGTGGCAGATACCTTTCGCTATCGTATGATTGAATATATGGGTAGAAAGAACTATTATTTGAAACGTAGGGGAGACATGAACCTTAGTCCGGTCGAACAACGGCGGATTATTGCCGTAGCCAAGGAGCTTGGCGTTAGTCTGGATGAGTATTTCGACGGTTACGTGGAGGATTATAACTGGGGTTAGTCTTGTATATCTCCTTCTCTGAAAATCTTTAGCTACGGTTTCGCTGTCGTTTCTCTATATGGAAACTCCAGTGTCTCTAGCGGGAAACGCTAGTATCTCTGGCTGGAAACTCTCGTTTCCATGCGCGGAAACTGTAGTTTCCCGCCTGGGAACCGGAGTTCTGACGCAGGAAACGAGCGCTTCAATGATAGGAAAATAAACTTTGATGCTTGGTGTGCAACATTTCTTCTTACCGCTGTGTTGCAGATGTTTTTATCTGCAACGTATCTGCAACGGTATCTGCAACGCTATAATTGTTTATCAGTCAGTTTGTTATTTCGATTTTGTTGCAGGTGGCAGATGTTTTTTTATTTTTCAAACTTTATTGTAGGGAAAATTAGAGGTAATAGTGGCTTGAGGAAAAGAATCTTTTAACCTTGCGTGAGAAGGAGTTCTATTAAAAATATATATATATGTAGGACAGGTGACTGGTATTAATTTATAAAAGCAGAGATTATGAGCAATAAAATTTATCCTATCGGCATTCAGAATTTCGAAAAGATTCGTAATGACGGTTATTTCTATATTGATAAAACTGCATTAATGTATCAAATGGTCAAGACCGGAAGTTATTACTTCTTGAGTCGTCCGCGCCGTTTTGGAAAGAGTCTGCTCATTTCTACCTTGGAGGCTTATTTCCAAGGGAAAAAGGAACTGTTTGAAGGATTGGCTGTGGAAAAGTTGGAAAAGGATTGGATAAAGCATCCTATATTGCATCTCGACCTTAATATTGAGAAGTATGACACGCTGGAAAGTCTGGATAAAATATTGAATGATAATCTTGAATATTGGGAAAGCCAATACGGCACCCGTCCGTCTGAAACATTCTTTTCCCTGCGCTTTGCCGGTATCATTCGAAAAGACGGGGCAACGTGTAGTTATTCTGGTAGATGAGTATGACAAACCTATGTTACAAGCCATCGGCAATGAAGAACTTCAAAAGCAATTCCAAAATACCCTGAGGCCATTTTATGGCGCTTTGAAAACGAAGGACGGGTATATAAAGTTTGCTCTGCTTACCGGCGTGACAAAGTTTGGCAAAGTCAGTGTATTCAGTGGCTTGAACAATTTGGATGATATTTCAATGTGGAATGAGTATGTCGAAATTTGTGGTGTCAGCGAGCGTGAAATCCATGAAAATCTGGAAGCGGAACTACATGAATTTGCAGCAGCACGTGGAATAACGTATGATAAACTCTGTGAAGATTTGAGAGAGTGTTATGACGGCTATCATTTTAAAATAGGAATAAATTTCAGCGCAGAAACTCGTAATATCGAAAAGTGGATCGTGGAATCTTGAATGTATATAGAATTTCTGTTAGGTATAGGAAAATAGAACTTACATTTGAGTGCACTATATAATAATGTATAGGTGTTCCATATAAGGATGTGTCTATCTGAAAAAATATACTCTATGACATCGTTATCAATCAATGAGTTACAAAAAAGTTTCAAGAAAGAATAGAAAAATAGTCCGATATATTTGGATGTTATTGATAAGTTGTCTACTTTTGCACCCGCTTTGCTAGAGAGACAGAGCCTAATGATTGACATTCTGCTACAAGATTAAGGCATCAGAAAATAAAAACAAAAAACTTTGAAAAAAGTTTGGAAGTTATCTGAAAAAGTCCTTATCTTTGCATCCGCTTTCGCAAAGAAAGCAGGCGCGGCGGAAGCCACGTTAGTTCTTTGAAATATTGATAAACAATACAAGTAGTACAAGTAAAAAAATAGAACCGTCAATACTTGTCCGAGAGAGTAGCGATACGATTGAAGATAATAGGTATTTGAATAAGGTCAATAAATTTACGGCGTCCTGAACAGAGCAAAAAAATCATCTTAACAGATGAAAAAGA